>JBBQCK010000085.1:0-8534 GCA_038318605.1 Tepidisphaerales bacterium
TCATCCGGTCGTTCGCCAGTGATAAGCCGTACGACCGTTTCCTGCGCGAGCAGATCGCGGGGCCGGCCGGGCTGCGGCCCAAAGAAGACGGAGATTCCCGCGAGGACGCGCTGGCGGCGACGGGTTTCCTGGTTCTCGGGCCCTGGGCCTGGTTTGCCTATGACAAGGCACAGACCCGGCTCGACGTCGTCGATCTTCAGGTAGACATGGTCGGGCGGACGGTGATGGGTCTGACGCTCGGATGCGCGCGCTGCCACGATCATAAATTCGATCCGGTCACCAACAAAGACTACTTTGCGATGGCCGGGATTTTTCTGAGCACCAAGACAACCTCGCGCACCAACGACGAAGGCGGCATCAACCTCGTGCGGTTCCCCGAGAACGCCGCTCTTGCCCGCGCCCATGCCGACGCACTCGAGGAGTGGGAGAAGCGGGTGGCTCGCGTCGAGGCTGACGACAAGATTTTCAAGAAGGAGCAGGAAGGCGTTCGTAAGCGGATCGAGGAACTGAAAAAGGCGCCAGACTCCGCGGAGACGGCCGCCTCCATCAAGGCCGGCGAAAAGGAACTGGCCGAGCTCAAAAAGAAAACCGAGTTTGCCGGGGACCGGCAGATTCTCCTGTTCACCAAATACATGAAGCCGAAGTGGCCGGAGGCTTACGCGGCTGAAGAAATGGAGCTTCCCGAAAATGCCCGGATCGCGGTCCGCGGGGATGCCCATCAACTGGGAGACTTCGTACCGCGTGGGTTCCTGAGCGCAGTCAGCACGGGCCAGCCGGCGCCGGCGATCGATCCGCACTCGAGCGGCCGCAAGGAACTGGCCGATTGGTTGACCGACCCTGGACATCCGTTGACCGCGCGCGTGTATGTCAATCGCATCTGGCATCATCTGTTCGGCCGGGGCATTGTCGCCACTACCGATAATTTCGGCGCCCGGGGAGAGCCGCCGACTCATCCGGAATTGCTCGACTATCTGGCGGCGCGGCTGGTTGAACAGGGCTGGTCTACCAAAAAGGTAATTCGCGAGATTGTGCTGAGCCGGGTGTATCGGCTCTCGGCACACGGGGATGTCCGGAATGAGGAAACCGACGCCGGGAATCTGCTGCTATGGCGCGCCAATCGCCGCCGGTTGGAAGTGGAGGCGATCCGGGATGCCATCCTCCAGATTGGCGGTCACCTGGATACGGCGCGGGGTGGACCCTCGCTACCGCTTACCGCGCAGAATGTCCACACCATCGCGCCCTATTTTCTGGAAGACGATTCCCGCATCGAGACAGGCGTGAAATACCGGCGAACCATCTATCAGCCGATCATGCGCAATAGTCAGATGGCAGATATCGACATCCTCAATTTATTCGATTTCAAGGATCCCGACCAGATCGTGGGAACGCGTTCGGCCACCACCGTTCCCACGCAGATGCTCTATCTGATGAACTCGCCTTTCGTGAAAGAGGAGTCGCGAGGACTGGCCGATTCCACTCGAACGCTGGAAGATCGCGCCCGTGTCTCGACCATCATCATGAATGCCTTGAGCCGGCCGGCCACCCAGCGCGATTTCGACCAGGCCCGGCAGTTCATATCCGACTTCCGTTCAGCCTCCGCAAAACAAAGTAGTCCCCCGGACGATCCCGACCTCGAGGCGTGGACAAGGTACTGTCACGCAATCTTTGTTTCCAGTGAATTCCTGTATCGGAGATAAGGGAGAAGCCATGAATCATCCAATTGCTCCGGCGCCTCACGACCGGCGTGGTTTCCTGCGTTCCCTCGGGGGCGGATTCGGTTCGCTGGCGTTTGCCGCCATGGCCGCTGGCGACCGGGCGCGGGGCGCGTCTGCCGATCCGCTGGCCCCCAAGCAGCCGCACTTTCCGGCCAAAGCCAAGCGAGTGATCCTGCTCTGGATGCAGGGCGGACCGTCGCAGATGGATCTGTTCGACTACAAACCCCGCCTTAAAAACCAAGCGGGCGAGAAGATTCCGTTCCAGGTGAATTCGGCCAAGGAGCGTTTCGAAGATCACGCGCGGTTGATGCCGCCGGTAGCCGAGTTTAAACAGGTGGGCCAGTGCGGGCTGTGGATGTCCGATCTGATGCCGCATCTGGCCACCAAGGTAGACGAGTTATGCTGGCTGCGCTCGATGGTGACCGATAGTCCGGCCCATCCCGGCGCGATACGGCTCTTCCAAACCGGGTCGTTGCAGTTTGTCCGCCCGTCGATGGGCTCCTGGATCGTGCATGGGCTGGGGACGGAGAACCAGAATCTGCCCGGGTTCGTGGTGATCAGCCCCATGCTGTACGGCGACGACGGCAGTCCGCTGCATTATTCCAATGTATTTCTGCCTTCGATCTATCAGGGCACTCGGCTGGGCGATGCCCGGACTCCGGTGAAAAATTCCAAGATCGGGTATCTGGGCGACCCTTCCCTACCGCCGCAATTGCAGCGACAGCATCTTGACTTGATTCAGGCGCGCAACCGAATGGACCAGGATGCCGCGGGCGCCGATCCTAACGTCGAGGGACTGATTCAGTCCTATGAACTCGCCTTCCGCATGCAGATGCAGGCTCCGGAAGCCTTCGACGTGATGCGCGAGTCGGATGCGACTCGCCGGCTTTACGGAATCGGCGAGGATGCCACCGACAATTTCGGCCGGAAGTGCCTCATGGCCCGGCGATTGGCGGAAGCCGGCGTCCGCTATATTCAGGTGACCGACACAGGTTGGGACCATCACGCCAAAATTGAGACGACGCTGCGCAAGAGCGCCACGGGCATTGATAAGCCGCTCGCCGGTCTGTTGACGGACTTGAAGGCGCGGGGATTGCTCGACGACACCTTGGTGATTTGGACGGGGGAATTTGGCCGCACTCCCTACGATCAGTCGTTGGGTGGCGCGCGCGCCGATGCCGGCCGCGATCACAATCCTTACTGCTGGACGATGTTCCTGGCTGGCGCCGGGGTCAAGCAGGGGATGATTCTCGGTGAGACCGACGAGTTTGCATGGAAGGCCGTAGACGGCAAGGTACACGTTCACGATCTTCATGCGACTATCCTGCATTTACTGGGTCTGGACCACGAACGGCTTACGTATCGCTACAGCGGCCGCGATTTCCGATTGACCGATGTCTATGGGAATGTGGTCCGGCAGATACTCTCGTAGGTTAGTGACCTTTGCCAACGACGCCGCGACAGGCCGCTCTCTCGACCCGCAGGCAAATAGCTTTTTGAGCGAGTAGTATCTAAGGATCGGCCCGGCAAATATTTGTACGGTACTACTTATTCGGGTGTAATTGACAGTTTCCGGGAAATGGTGGACCCTTGAAAACGACGGCCAAATGAAGGCCGCACTTTCAAAAACTCAAAGGAATCATGATCGGGAAACAATTGATGGCGATCGGCATGTCCATACTGGGCATCGCTGCGTCGGGTATCGCGAACGCTGCCGAGAACTACGGGGAAAAGAACGTCCCCTGGAAGACTGTGGGCACATGGAAGGTGAAGGTCCAACTGGACGGCGCTGGAAACTTTCGAGCCTGCGCGGCGGACCTCGCCCAACAGGACGCCCGTCTCCGGGTCGCCAGTTCGACTCTCGGAAAAGTCTGGCTCGGCGTGATCGACGACGTTCAGGGCCGCATCCAGACCAAGGGAACACAGCCGGTCCGCTATCAGATCGACGCCAAACCCGCTTGGCTCGGCAATGGATACATCGCACTTCAGGGCGCAGCCCTTTCGGTCGCGGTCGGCCCGCAAGACCGTATCGATCTGTCCTCGGGAAAGAAGATCTCGTGGGAAGAGCAGAACCGGAACTACACCTTCAACCTGGGCAACTTCAGAGGCGCTCTCACCGAGATGGAAACCTGCCTGAAAGCGCGCGGTGAGGGCGGCAATTAGTGGCGAAACGAAACCTGTTTCCACTGGTGTGTCTGGTAGCTGCTATTACGGGCTGCACGCCCGCACCGGCCCCCGCCACATCCGCCAAATCCGGCGTGGAAACCCCGAAGGCCTGCGGCGATAACGACCGCGCTCTTCCAGGCACGGGCCTGTGCGCGTCCGGCGCCGCCGGGTTGCTCGCGCTCGCGCCGGGCGACCGTCCGAATGCGCCGAGAGGTTGCATGTGGACGGTGAACGAAGCGCCTTTTGCCGACGAATTCCTGCTCTACTACGCCGCCAAATGCGCTGGCAAAGTGACCACGCTTGAATACGCGGGCGGCGCCCATATGGCGGAACTCACCTACGTGACGTCGGCCATCAGCGGGGACGCCGTGAAAGGGCAAAAGGCCGTTCGAATCGCCGGGGGCGGCCGACCGGGAGAGCCCAACGCCGGTATCCTCGGCACAGCCCGCGAGGCTCTCGGCAACCCAGCGCTTGCGGCCAAGTGCCAAGTGTTTCCGGCCAAGAACCCCAACTGGCCCACGGACGCTCTTGTCGTCGACGTCAGTCCGGCCGAGGCCGCTAAAGCCCGTAAGGATGAGCCCCGCACCGCCTGCGGACCCTTCGGGCTCGACGAGGATTCACAGTCCTTCTGGCGCGTCTTCCAGGGCTTCTCGTGGTACTTCGAACTCGGCCAGGACGAAATGGAAGTCGACCCGGGATCCTTCACTCTCGTCCACAAGGACGACAAAGGCCAGTGGGTTCGATCCTCAGGCCAGTGAACCAGGCGGGACCCGGGCAATTGGGGAGTAGTTTACCAGAACAGAGATTATCATAAACAATATTCTTTGGGTATGGGTACAACCGTGCAGTATCATGACCAAAGGAGGCTTCCCCGCCCTGCCCGCTCAACCCGCCTGGCTGCTACGACTTCCCGCCATCCGCGCCGAGCTCGCCCGGCTTTCGACACCCGTCCTTGACCGTGCCGCGATCGAAGTTGTATTCGGCGTCGGCCGCCGGCGCGCCATCGATCTGCTGCACCAGTTCGGCGGGTACCTCGCCGGCAAAACATTTCTGGTCGAGAGGACTTCCCTGCTCCGCCAGCTCGCCGCGCTCGAAGCGGGCGAAGGCCTGGCTCGGGAACGCGCGCGGCGTCAGCGGGTGTCCGAAGAGCTCGGACGAGCGCGGGCCGCGGTCCAGGCTCGAGCGGTGGCCATTCCCGCGCCGCGGCCCGGCGCCGGCCTGCCACCTGGCGTGCACCTGCGCCCGGGTGAGTTGCGGATCGGGTTCGAAGGGGCGGACGATCTGTTGAGGCAACTGCTTGAGCTTGCCATGGTCATCCAGGAAGATCACAGCCGGTTCAAAGCACTGTGCGAGGAGTAACATAGCTACCAGGTAGCAGCCACCGTCTAACAAACGTATAATGAGTCTCTTGAGTTGGTAGCTATCCGGTAGCAAACAAAAAGATGTCAGTTGCAACCGGGAAAGAAACAAGGTAGCATTCCCCCATGCCCCTTATCATCGCGGTCGCCAATCAGAAAGGCGGCTGCGGCAAGACGACCATTGCCATGAGCTTGGCCGGAGTGCTCAGCGGCGATGGCTTGCGGGTCCTGGTCATTGACGCCGATCCCCAGGCGAGCGCCCAGCAATGGGCCATGAAATCCGGCGACCGGGGAATCGGCTTCGAAGTGATGACCCACCCGCACGAAGACATTCACCGCAAGGTGCGGGAAATGGCGGCCAAGGGATACGATGCGATTCTGGTGGATTGCCCGCCGGGCGCCTCGCTGGCCGCCGGGGCGGGGAAGGACAGCCACAGCAGCATCTCGAGAATGGCGTTGCTGGCGGCGGACCTGGTAGTCGTACCGGTGCGGCCATCCATGCTCGACTACCTCGCCAGCCACCAGCTTTTGCCTCTATTAAAAGATGTGGGCGCGCTGAAGGAACAACAAAAGGTGTTCATTGTCGTCAACGGCAAGCCGCCCGGCCGGACGCGCGCCGGGATCGAGGCGCTGGCCGTGGCCGAGGAGGTCTTCAAAATCGAAGGCGTCGACGTGCGCGTGCTGCGCAGTGAAGTGACCACGCGTCAGGCGTTTGTGATGGCCCCGACGGTAGGCCAGACGGTCACCGAGTACGAGCCCGGCGGGAAAGCGGCCCTGGAAATAAAGAATCTGGCGGAGGAGATCGCACAATGTCTGCAAGCGACCGCGGCGGCCTGAAATCGGCCTTTGCCGGCTTCAAGAAACCGGCCGGCGACGAGGAGGCGGAGCGGAAATTGCTCGGCCGGGCCGTTGCTCCGGAGGAAATACATAGCTACCAGACAGCTATGACACAGCTACCAACGCCAGCCGTAGCGCCCGAAACCGGAGGTTTGATCGCCAGGCCGCTCCGGCGCCGGGAAGCGGTACGGCAGCTATCGTTCCGCTGTCCGGTCTCGATCGCGGCCGAGTTGCGCCGCAAGGCCGGCTACAACCAACTCGAGCAGCAGGAGATTATTGTCGAAGGCATCAAGCGGGTATTGGCCGGATTGGAGGCCCCGCCGGCCGGTTGGGATCCGGACGCCTGAAATCAGGTGGTCCGGGGCTGCGCAAACACGGCCTTCTTCAAACGCGACAGTGCTCCGAACGTCAGTTTGCGGAAGCCGATGGGCAAATACGAATACAGATAATAGGCGAACATCATCAGCCAGGCCAGCACAAAGCCGGGGTAGTTACGCCGGTGACGCCAGACGATCCGCAGGCCCGACTCGGTGTTACGCCGATGGTGCGTGAACGACCCGCCGCCGTCCCACATCGTGTAATTCAGAAAGTGCCGGGGGAAGTTATAGAGCTTGCCGAGGCGCCCCAGTTTCAGCCATACGTCCCAGTCCTGAAAACCGGCGAGGGAGACATCGTAACGGCCGCACTGCTCGATGAGAGCCCGGCGGTAGAGGCCGGTCGAGTGAATCATCGGATTGGCTTGCAACGCCGTGCGTTTGATGTCGGCGTCGTGTTCGGGTTTCAAATACCGCGACTGCTCGCGTCCGTCGCCGTCCACGGTAATGGCGCCTCCGCCGCAGCCGGCATGATCGGTGTGCCGGTCCATAAATTCGACCTGGACGGCCAGTTTGTCGGCAGTGGTCCAACTGTCGTCGTCGTCCAGAATGGCGATGTATTCGCCGCGCGCGCGGGCAAGTCCGTAGTTGGTCGCATCGGCGATGTTGCCGCCTTTGTCGCGCCGGAGGTGAACGATGCGTGGGTCGCGCGCAGTCCATTCCGCCATCTGCGCGATCGTGGACGGATTCTTTCCGTCCTGGACGACGATCAACTCCCAGTCGGGGAACGTCTGGCGGGCGATACTTTCGATCGCCTGGCCGATTCGTTCCGGACGCTGGTAGGTAAGCATGACGATGCTCACGCGCGGGGATGGGGCAGGGGAACTCACGCGAGGCTTACCTCCTCCATTAAAACAGATCGGCCGATCGCATAATGAATAGAAAGGGCAGACCAGTTGATCATTAGTTGCAGTCCATTGCGGATTTCGCTCGGCGGCGGAGGCACCGACTTGCCTTCCTACTATCGCGAGCATGGCGGCTTCCTGATTGCCGCGGCCATCGACAAGCTCGTCTATATTACCTTGCACGAGACCTTTAATCCGGCGATTATCATCCGGTATTCGAAGATGGAGACGGTGGATACGGTCGACCAGATCAACCATCCGATCGTGCGCGAGGCGTTGAAGCTGGTGGGCATCGAAGAGCATCCGCACCTTGAAATCGCGAGCATGTCGGATATCCCGGCCGGCACCGGACTGGGCTCGTCCGGGAGCTTCACCACCGCGCTGCTACGCGCGCTGCATACGATGCGTAAGAACACCGTGTCGCCCCGCGAACTGGCCGAGCAGGCCTGCCACATCGAACTCGATCTACTCAAAGAGCCGATCGGCAAACAGGATCAGTACATCGCCGCTTATGGCGGGGTGACGTGCTTCACCTTCCACCCCGACGGCAGCGTCGATGCCGAGCGGTTGCGCGCCTCGGCCGAGACGATGGCGAACCTGGAAGACAACCTGGTGATGTTCTTCACCGGCGTGACCCGGTCGGCTTCCCATATTCTGAAGGACCAGGACACGCGCAGTAAACAGAAGGACTCGAGCATGGTGGACAACCTGCATTTCACCAAGCAGCTGGGCTACGACAGCAAGGCGGCGTTTGAGTCGGGCGATCTGCGGCGCTTTGCCGAGCTGATGCACGTGCACTGGGAACACAAGCGCAAGCGCAGCCAGGGGATGTCGAGCCAGCAAATCGACGATTGGTATGAGATGGGGCGGGCCAATGGAGCCCTCGGCGGCAAACTGATCGGCGCCGGCGGCGGCGGGTTCCTGATGTTTTATGCCGAGGACAAAACGCGGCTGCGGCGCGCCATGACGGCGGCGGGTTTGCGGGAGGTGCGGTTCCGGTTCAACTTCTCGGGCAGCCAGGTGCTGGTGCAACACTAAAGGCGGTGGGTCAGTTTGACTATCCGAAGAATCTTAGCCCCGGATTGCATTTTTGGGACGCTGCGGAAAAAATTTATGCTATGTTCCGGGCGGAGGTGCTTTGATGAGACAGTGCGATGCGATAAGGCAATTCTACCGGCAGTTCAAAGGAGATCGTGATGCCATCGTACTTGCCCTGACGCTAGGTCTGAAAAGAGGAGA
>JBBQCK010000086.1:0-8505 GCA_038318605.1 Tepidisphaerales bacterium
TTCCCAAGGCATCAGAATCTACGGCGAGCACGGTGACGCTATTGGCCACAAAGGGCATTCCCCCATCCGATCCCCCCGCAAGTCCGTCCAGAATTGTCACCTGACCAGATACACCGCGCTTGTCGATCTCGGCACGAATCGCAGACGCACTTACAGAATTCGCCGGGATCACAGCCACGACCCACGGTCCAGCTTGTGCCGCGGCAACCGCAAAGCCTGCATCCATAGCGCCTGCGTGAACAACCAGTCCTCCGGAGACCGGAGCAGTCTTTAATAGGTCCACAGAAGGCCCGTTTGTAACACTCTGGGCTTGAGCAATCGTCAGCACAATGAGGTTGGTGCAGAGAGCAATTATCGGGATGAGTTTTTTCATTTCGGTTTCTATTTATAAGTGAAGACTAAAGAGGAAGTAGTTAATTGCCATTGTTCGCCGTCCGTTTTGGCCGGCCGCTGGGGCGTAGGGTCCATTGCAAATCCAGTTTGGCCGCGATTCTCGGCACAGCGGACGAGGCCGGGGTGTAACAGGCCGCGGTCGGTTTCGCCGGCGAGGAAAAGGTGTCAGGAAGATTGTTCCGCATCAAAAACGCCACTTTTCCCAACTTTGGAGCGCTTCCGGGGCCGACCGCGCGGGCGCTGCGTCATGTCCAGGCCCATCGACTTGGCCTTGCAATCCGCCCATGAGTCTTCGCCGAATGGTGTGCCGCGGCGGATGCTCTGGCGAATCGATTCGACCTGTGCTTCCTTGCCTTGCTCGTTGACCATGTTAACCCAGCCGGCGGGCAAATCCACGGGCAACGCGGCCAGCATGCCCCGCCGATCGGCCGACGGGCGAGTCCGCTCGCGGAGGCTTCCCCAAGCCCAGGCCTCGGCGGTCGGCGCCAGGCCGGCCCGCAGGGCGTTGGCCTCGACGGAGCGGATGACCGTCAGCAGGCGGTGATCCTCCTGGATGGGAAAGCTCTTGAATCGGCCCTGATAAAGCGGGCCATGGCCGGCCGAGTGGTAATGCTGATGCCAGCGATGGGTGTGGGTGACGCTCAGCCATTGCATCCAGGCCGAGAGATTGGTGGCCGACTTGGGGCGCACCACCAAGTGCCAGTGATTGGGCATGAGGCACCAGGCCAGAAGGGCCGGTGCGTCGGGCCGGGCCAGGCCTTCGTTGAGAATGCGCTCGAAAGCGGCGTAATCGGCCGGCTTTTGAAACAACTCCAGTCGCAAGACCCGACGATTCAGGAGGTGATAGGGGACACCCGCCACCGTGATGCGAGGCGGACGTGGCATGGCAAGAAGTTAAAATAAACGCATTTTTGAGCAAGAGAAATCTTCCTGACACCTTTTTTATCTCCTGACACCTTTTTTCTTTCGAATTTCGTTCATCGAGCATTCATATAGCCCGGCGTATATTGAACAACATGGCTCAGGCAATGTGCCGGGCCGAAGTTTCGATCGCTGGAAAAAGGAGTTGTCATGAAACGATGGACACTGGTTTCGCTGATGGCGCTGGGAATGACCTGCCTGATCGCGCAGGGGTCGTGTGCCCAGGACGCGGCGACAAACAAGGCCGAAGCGGCCGAGAATGAAGTCAAGGTGAATCTACAAGACTGCCCCAAGGCGGTCCAGGACACCATCAAGAAGGAGGTCGGCGACGGCAAAGTCGAGGACATCGCCCGTGAGACCGAGGATGGCAAGACCACCTACGAGGTGGATGCGAAAATCGGCGACAAGGACTACGAGATCAAGATCGCTGAAGATGGCACCGTGATCTCCAAAGAGGCTGAGGATGAAGACGATGCCAAGGCCGGCGACGACGGCGCGGACAAGGCCCCGAAGGCCAAGGAAGGCGGCAAGCACCAGAAGGGCCACGACGACGGCGATGACGACGACGACAAGGATGAGAAGGATGGCGACAACAACCAGAAGGGCGAACAGAAGTAGCCGGACTGGTCGCGGACAATGCGTTACGGATTGATCGGCCGGAGGCGGCTTTGAAGGTCGCCTCCGGCCTTGTTGTACGATGCGGTGCCACAGCCATGCGCATCCTCGTCATTGAAGACTTCGACCTGCTGCGGGACTCGATTTGTCAGGGCCTCCGCGAGGCGGGCTGTGGCACGCCAAGTCCAGCACGTACGACGTGATCGTGCTCGACCTGAGGCTGTTACGCCTGGACGGCCTGACAGTCCTTCGCCGCCTGCGGGCGGGGGGGATATCGACCCACATCCTCATCCTCACCGCCAAAGACACGGCGTCCGACCGGGTCAACGGACTGGATTGCGGGGCGGATGATTACCTGATCAAGCCATTCGACTTCGCGGAGTTTCTGGCGCGGGTCCGCGCACTGGTACGCCGGGAATACCGCAACAAAAACCCCTGCTGGAGGTGGATGACCTCGCGCTCGACACCGCGGCCCGCACGGTTGTCCGCGGCGGCCAACGCCTGGATCTGACGCCGCGTGAATACGCCCTGCTGGCGTTCCTCGCGGCGCGGCGGGGACAGGTGGTGACGCGAACCGATATCTGGGTGAGGAAAAGGTGTCAGGAAGATTTTCCCGCGTTAAAAACGCCACTTTTGCCATTTTTGGCGCGCTTCCGAGGCCGACCGCGCGGGCGCTGGGTCATGTTTGAAATAGACACAGCAGCCGTCTGCGGAGTAAGGGGGAAATTATACGCGGACGCAGCTGGTTTTTCCGGGCAAACTCGTGTTCCTTTTGCGATGGCCGTCCTTCTCGACGCATGGTGTGCACCAGATTCAGGTGGCGGACGTGCCAGCCATCAACACGCGAAACTACATCGCCCGACCGGCGGAAAAGGAAGCCCATAATGTCACCCAGGCGAGAAGGGGAAACCTGATCCGGCCGGACGACTCTGCCCGGCCATGCTGGGAACCTTACCGAACCTGCTGTTCGGGTGGCAAGCGAAATCCTGGCGGGATGTGTCTTAACTGGCTACGAGAACACGTCCCAACGTGTTGCGACCGGCCTGCGATGGTCCGTGACGTCTGTGCGACCCATTAGATTTCCGGAATACCGAATATGCTTCAGGGAGCTGCGCTGGCGCAGGTCACTGGCGGAGGACCGATGCGGTTGCGCGGATGGCCCGTTATGATGCCATTCCAATGGTTCGATTCTCCGCGCTGCTGCCGTTCGGTCCGGTGTTCGAGAAGGAATTGCGGGTGACGGCGCGCCGCAAGCGCACCTACCTGCTTCGCGTGGCGTACGTTGGGTTGCTGCTGTTCGTGCTGTTTGTGGTCAACGAAGCAGCAGGGATTTTCAGCCATGGCAGGCAAAGCGCCGTCGCCTATGCCAGCGAACTGGCCGAGCTTGGGTACACTTTTTTTTGCACGTTCGCGGTGTTCTCGACGGTGGCGATGTGCATGGTCGGGCCGATTTTGACATCCGGTGCCATCAGCGAAGAGCGCACGCGAAAGACGATCGAAGTGCTGATGACCACGCCGCTGAGCGCGTGGCAGATCGTGGGCGGGAAGCTTTTTTCGAGATTGCTGGTTGCGCTGACGCTGATTGGGTTGAGCGTGCCGATTCTGGCGATCGTGCGATTGATGGGCGGCGTGGAGATCGAGCAGATCATCGCGGTCATTTCGATCTGCACCGCAACGGTAGTTGCCACAGCGTCGCTGGGCCTGCTCGTATCCGCGTACACGATGCGGGCATGGGTCGCCATCATCCTTTCGTATGCGATCCTCGCCGTGATTTATCTGCTGCTGCCCGCGGTCATGGCCCACCATTCCGGCCGCACATCTCTCGTTGCGTGCAATCCATTTGCGGCCGTGGTGACTGCGATCGAGCCTCGTATTTTTTCCGGGTCCGTTGACTGGCGCTGGTTTGTTGCATCGCATATCGGGGCGGGATTTTTGCTGACATTCTGGACGGCGCGCGTTCTGCGACGGCGACAGCGCACGCCGCAGTCGGCGACGGATACCTTTGCCGGGCCGGCCGATTCGCGTCGGGCGGCCGGCGTCCCCGTCGCGGCCGCCGGACTGGCTGGTGGCGAGGGAGATTTGAACGCAACGACACGCCCATCAACCCCAGCGCTGGGGGATGATCCGCTGGCGGGTGTTCAAAACGCGCCCCGGCGCAAGCGGGCGCCGGTCTATGACAACCCGGTGTTGTGGCGCGAACTGCGCCGGCCGACATTTCGGAGTATCGCGCATCGCGTCGCGGCGATTGTCTTCGGCGGCCTGGTTCTGGCGCTGATCTACAATGTTGCATCGCATAACGGTAATCAGGAATTCTGCATCTCGATGGCTTACATCTACAACCTGCTGTTCATGGTGCAGATCTGCGTACTGTCGGCGACAGCAATTTCCCAGGAGACCGAAAGCGATACCTGGCGGCTGCTTCTGACAACGCCACTCAGTGGGTCGCAAATTGTATTTGGAAAAGTGGGTGGTGTTCTGCGCCGCTCAGTTTTGCTGCTGGTTATCATCGCCCTTCACATGGTTGTGTTCGCGCCGGCGAAATATGGGACAATCGAGGACGGGGCGGCGGCGCTGTTGATGATTTTTTCCGCCAATGCGCTGTTCAGTGCCACTGGTTTGATGTTTTCCCTGTTATTCCGGCGCTCCTCGACGGCAGCGATGCTCAACATGGCGATGCCAGCGGTTTTGTACATCGGCGGGTACTGGTTTGTGCGATTGCTGAACGACGACTGGCAAAGTGCCAGTGATTTCGTATCAAGCTATTTGCCATACAACTTTTTGACCGAGCTGTATCACTCGCCCTTTGAGTATGAGCAAGGGGGCAGCTCGCTGGGGCTGTTTGGCAATGCGTTGACGGCCGGGGAGGTTCGGAGCACGACCGTCGCAGCGAGCGTGGGCTATCTGACTTTGACATCGCTTCTGCTGGGGCTTGTGGGATGGAAATTCGATTTTTTGGTGCGGCGCCGACCACAGCGCGGCGCGGCCGAACCGGGAGGCAATGGTTTAGGTCATACGGCAGCGTGACCACTCCGACCGGCCGAGAGGATTTTTTTTCGTCCCACTGACATGGCAAGTCCATCGTTTCAAATCGGGTGTTTTACGCGGCAACACTTGATGGATTCAAATGTTGCGCGCGAATCCGGGTTTGTATAGGGGCCCGGGAAAGTTGCGCGGTGCGGTAATTTTGGTTACTTCCGGGAAGAAAATCGAGTATTGAATGGTTCGGACGGCGAACCTTTTCGCTTGGCCGACATATCACATGGGTGGCGTCGCCGAGAATATGGCGATGCTTTTAGTCCGGGAATCGAACCATGTCTGCTGACGGGAGTCGTACTCTCATGTCTGATGGAAGTTGTTTTCAAACGCTGCATGCCAGCGATGTTCAGGCCGGTCTTTTGGAGCTTTTGCGTCGGATCGCCTGTGAGAAAGGTCGCATTGAGATCGTGGGGGAGGATGGGGTATGCGACACTGTTCTGATCAGCAAGGCCGAATTGGAAAGCATTGAGCACGCATTGGACCTGCTTTCCAACAGTGAGGGTATGCAGGTGCTTTGCGGGGCGCTTAAGCGGTTTGCGGAGGGCGATGGTTTTGCCGACGGCATCTACCGCGCGCCGCAGGTGCAATCCGCTGCCAGTTGATTTGGGGCAGACGTCGTAATTGTTACGAGGCTGTGACAACAAACGGTGCCGTTTGTTGCGCGGTTTATGTTGCCGGGGGATTTTCACATGGTTATCCTTTCAGATGCCCGAAACGCCGAGCGCGAATGCGCGCGGGGCGGCGGCCGGTCGCGAGTGAAACTTTCCATCCGGCCGGGGGTCTAATCGTCGGGCACTCTACGGAAGGATCGGCGTCATGCTTGGTTCGAGATGGATCGTTGCGAGCGCGCTATGCCTCGCGGTGGCGTCGATCGTCGGACCGGCGTCCACGTTTTCAGCACGCGTTTTGTCCGTGGCCCCACCGACCAAGGGGCAGGTGACCTTCCCATATGCCGCGCCCGACAACGCCGGTAATAACTGGCGCATCTACGGCAACGGGATGTTCCAGCAGCAATCGAACCAGCCGATCTACAGCCAGGGTGGAACGCTGCAAATCAATGGCAGCGGCGTCAACAATTCCAATGTCGGACAGCTCGACGAAAAAACAGGAGAATTGATACTCGAGAACCTGCCTGCGCCGGGCGGGCTTACGGTGACCCGGCGCATCAAGGTTGATCGCGAACAGGGGTACGTTCGCATGATCGACATCTTTAAGAACACGCAGGCCCAGGACGTCAACACGCAGGTGATGGTTCAGGACGTCTTCAATTACGGCATTCAGGCGGCAAATTCTGTGGCGGATCCGCGGATGAAGGGCCGCAATTATGCGTGGGTGGGAACGTCGCAGCTTCAGGGCCGGGCGATCGCCGTCATATTCGGCGGGCGGGGATCGAAGGCGCCGTACGAGATCATCTATCAACAGGGAAACAACGTCGTACAGGGGCAATACCCGTTGTCGGTGCCGGCCGGCAAGGAAATTGCTTTGATGCACATCCACAACACGTTTGCATCAAGCGATCTTGCCAACAAATGGCTGGCGAGCGTCCGCGAATCGAAAATGCTGGCCGACGTGCCGGCCGCGACACGACAGCTGATTGTGAATTTCAAATCGGGCATCAGCCTTGTCGGAAACGCCGAGGTGCTGCGCGGCGAAAAGGACAGCGACGTCATCGAGCTGCGCGGGACCGAGCAGCGCGCCGGCGACATTTTGCGCGGCGCGATCAAGATCGACAAATACAACCTCAAGACCTTTTACGGGCCGGTCGAACTGCCGGCCGATCGCGTGATCGGATTGATCAACATCGGCGATGTGATTCCCAAGACGCTTCTGGTGACGCGCGACGGCGAGATATTTGGCGGCGACCTCGAGCAGACGACGGTGGGCATCACCCTGTCGGGCGGTCAGGTCAGCCAGATTCCGCTGCGCCAGATTCATCGCCTGGGATATCGAAAGGCCGCTGGCGAAAGCGAAGAATGGTCGTTCGACAAGGGCGTGATCTTCATGCGCACCGGCGAGCGCATGGCGGTGCAGCCGCCGGCGGGGGGCATTGAGGTGGTGACGCGGTATGGGCCGATTTCGATCAAGCCCGAATTGATCAGCACGATCAATTTCGGCGGCGAGGACCAGGCTTCGGCGGCGCATGTCATTACGCTGATCGATGGGAGCCATTTCTCCGGATTGGTGAAAGCGGAATCTTTTCAGCTCAAACTGGGCGATGGTCAGCAGAATGTTTCGTTTCCCGCCTCGTCGATCAGCCGGCTGCAATTTGTCGCCAAGGCCGAGGAGCCAGCCGAGGACGAGCCGCGCATCACACTTGCCAACGACGATGTTTTGCTTGGTGTATTTGGAGGCCCGGTGACCCTCGATACAGCGTTTGGCGCGGTAACGCTGGCGGGCAGCGAGATTCGCAGCATCAGCCGGACGCGCGGCACGCTGGGTGATGCGCAGGTACAGACGGCCGGCGGAACGACCATCAGCGGGCAGATCCGCGAGACGGATTTGAATTGCATACTGGCGTGCGGCCTGCAGATTGGCGCGCCGGTGCCGCTGCTGGAGGAATATTCCAATCCGCGTGCGAAGCTTGCCGGAGCGGCAACACAGCCGGCGACGCAACCGGTGACACAGCCCGCAAGCCAGTCTGCCCGCCCGCCGGTGGAGTCGTCGGCAGAGAAAGCGGCTTTGTGGCTGAGGATTCAGGAATTAAAAGGCGAAACCGGCTTGTTCATGTCGCCGCTTCCCCAGCGCACGGTGGAAACAGATGCCGGCGTAATATCAATCAACCCGAATTAGCGGCGATCGTTTGAATTGCCTTTAAGAACGGGGATGTGTCTGGCTGCACCGTCGAGCGCGGACAAATTGCAGGGAGGTGTGTGATGCGAATCAAATGTGGATTTGGATTAATAACTGTGGGATGTGCACTATTGGCGGCACGCGTGGATGCCCGGCCGATGATGGTGAGGGGCGGGCCGGCTGCGGCTGCTGGGCAGCAGCTTGTGCCTCTGCCGTATGTCTTTCGAGATCAGTTTGGCAGCACATGGGATGTTCAGGGCGATGGACAGATCGGCGATGGCGGAAACGACCTGTTTGATGGCGGGAACGTTTTGTTTTTTGATGGCCAGCAGCAGTTTCAACCTGGGCGGCCTCAGGGAATGCTTGATGCGGCCCGCAACGAACTGACGGTTGGGCCGGGACAATATCGCGGCGTGAACGTCACCCGCCGCATCAGCGTGAACGCGGAAGGATCGTTCATCCGTTATGCCGAGGTTTTTGAAAATCCGACAAATCAGCCGGTGAAGATCGCGATGCGGCTGTACTACAACCTGGGGAGCGGCATCACCGCGGCAGTGCCGATCAACAACGAAAAGGGCAAGCAGCAGCAGTTTGCCCTGTGCGTTTCGGACCAATCGAACCATCTCGGCATCATCGGATGTTCGCGCAACAGCAAGGTTGTTCCACGTTTTAACCCGCAGCCGGGGACGGACAACATTGATGTTTTCTACGACTTTGACGTGCCGGCGAAGCAGACGGTGGTGATTGTCC
>JBBQCK010000087.1:0-8457 GCA_038318605.1 Tepidisphaerales bacterium
GGGGCGGTCAAGTGGGAAAACACCGATGTGGCCAGCCGGGACACGGAGATTCGGGTCGGTGACAACCCGCAGGTGGCCAAGCCGGCGCGGATTGCGTTCGGCCAGTTGCTTGTGGCGGGTGACCATGTCATTGCCTACAACACCGCGTCCATCTCGGGAGGGCAAGCGTTTCTGATCGCCAGCATCGATGGTGGCAGCGGCAAGACGGTGGCGTTCGATCCGGGGTTGTTCACGAAGAAGGCCGGAAGCCGCACGCAGTGGACGATGGGGGGGTACATCGTGCTGTACCGCGATGGGGTGGTGTACATCATGGGGGCCAGCGCGATCAGTTCCTTTGATCCCCGCAGCGGGGAACTGAAACCAGTATTTTCGCTGCCGTGGAACGCCCGTTGTCATAAGCCCGTGGCGACGGCGGCGGATTTTTTGTTGGGGCAGACGGCGTTCATCAAAAAGGATTTTTCTGGGGCGATGTTTGCAGTGGCGCGATCCGGATGCGCGCATTCGCCGGTGCCGGCGGCCGGCGTTTTGATGTTCGGCCCGCACACCTGCGCCTGCACGACGCACTTCGACGGTTTTCTGGCGACGACGGCTCGGCCGGCACCAGCATCGGTGCCGGATGATCGTCGCACGATTGTTCCAGTGTTGGGCGAGCCCCTTGCGGTGCCGCCGGCTGGGGCAGCGCCGGCGGACACGCTGCTCAGCCAGGGGTGGGGCTGGTTTACGATCAGCGAGACTTCCACGGCGTCGGATGTGGAGTTGGCCGGATGGTCTTTCCACTTCGAGCCGCAGCGTCACCAGATGACGGCCCGCAAGGAGGCGGCATCCTGGACGTTCGTGGCGGACGCGCGGATTGGCAGCGATGTGGCGGTTGTGGGCGACCGGGTAGTGGTGGGCTGTCACGATGGGCAGGTTTATGGGCTGGACCTGGCCACCGGGGCGGTGCGCTGGCGCACACTGGTAGCGCCGGCTCGCCGGCTGATCGTGGCCAACGGCATGTTGACTTCGGCCTGGCCGGTCTTTGGTGTGGCCGACATTGGACAGGGGCAGATCGTCGCCAGCGCCGGGACGCATGTGGAGTTGGATGGCGGCGTGCGCGTGGTGGCGCTCAATGCCGCGGATGGCTCGAACGTCTGGACCAAGACGCTGCAAGTGACGCCGTCTCCCATTCCGGACGGGGGTGGCAAAGGCACGGTCGTGATCGACCGCACCCTCATCAACGCCGCGCCGCGCTTTGAGGATGGAAAAATTGTGATCAACGGCGGCTTCCACCTTGGGCATATCGAGTTTGAGCCCACGGAGCCGGAAGGGACGATTAACGCGAGAATTGGCCAGCGACCCAAAAATACCTTCGGCGGTCCTGGTAAAAAGTAATTGTGTTCGTCTGATTGAGAGCCATCCCGGCCGAGACCGTGTCCCGGTTCGGGGAAAATTTGCCGGTGGCGGCACAATTGAATTTTGGGGCGCGGCCGCGACCGAGGATTTGTTCGATCGGTCATGCCGGTTTGATTTTGGGCAATTCCCTCGCGGTATCCCCAAGTCTTTCATATCGCTACCGCTTCAACAGCGTGAACACAAGCAGGGTACCGATATGCTCATATCCCATGCCAGTATAGAGTTTAGCGCCGGTATGGCTGGCAAGCAGGTACGCCGATTTTGCACCGGCCGCGCGGTCGTCGCGGAGCATGTGGCACATCATTGCACTGGCGATGCCGCGGCGGCGATGCGGTGGTTCGACATACATATTCGAGCACCAGGTCGCATCATCCACAACGACGCTGCGCACCCAGCCGGCCAGCGTGTCTTCATTTGTAAGGGCCGCGTATTGCCGTAACGGCGGGCGCGCCCGGGCCTCCAGATGTTCGGGGAGGATCTGGCGCGAGCCGTTGGCGCTGGCGATGCGGTCGGCCAGTTCCTGCGTGCTGACGCGATGAATTGTGGCCGGCGATTGCGGACGCAAAACGCGTTTCAATCGATGGACCATGAGTGCTTCTGTCGTGTTCAGGCGAAACCCGGCCGCTTTGTATTGTTCCTTGGTAGCGGCCTCATTGCCGGCAATTCCGACGATATGGCAGATTGCGAATCGGCCACATGCCAGCCGGCCGGCGCGTTCGGCGATGTCGGTGGGATGTAGGGAATGAGTGAACCACTACTCTGTCCGGGTCGGCTGCTTTCCGCGCCGCGGCCCATCCGCCAGCCGCCATAGCCCTGCCAGGCGATGAATTTCGTAGGGATGGTTGAGACTGCGCGTGAAGCTGAATCCGCGCGCAAAGACTTCAACGGCGCGGTTGAGGTTGGCGTCGATGTTGGCGTCGGATTGCTTCACGTTCACCTTTCGCTGGCCGATGGGTTCGCCTGTTTACACGGTTGCGTCGCCGTGCGACGGTGGGGCAATCGACGGTCCGATCAGGATTGTACAGTCTGGGCGAATACCGTGGCGCGCGCCGGATTCGGTTTACCGACTGGATGGCGATCGATTTGCTTGTCGTTGTAAGGTGGCGGCCGGCTTGTTCGCGCCGGTGGCCGGCCTTACACTCGCGCCGCGTCGGAAAATGGGGATCGGATATCCAATTGTCGAACGGTCAGAACGGTTACCTGAATATATGAAGGTTTTACTGATTGGCAGCGGCGGGCGGGAGCATGCGTTGGCGTGGCGGCTGGCGGAGTCGCCGAAGGTTGACAAGGTGTTCATCGCGCCGGGCAATGGGGGTACGGCTCAGGTCGGGGAGAATGTTGCCATCGATCCGTTGGATTTCAAGGCGGTGACGAATTTCATTCGGCGGGCGGACATCGGGTTTGTGGTGATCGGGCCGGAGGATCCCCTGGCGGCGGGGTTGGCGGATGTGGTGCGGGAGATAGGGCTGCCGGTTTTTGGGCCTTCTCGCGAGGCGGCGCGGCTTGAGGCGGACAAATGGTTCGCCAAGGAATTGATGCGCCATCAGGCGGTGCCCACGGCCGAGGCGCGATCGTTCACGGATCCGGCGGCCGCCGAGGAATACGTGCGCATGCGCGACGAAGGTGTGGTGGTGAAAGCGGTCGGGCTGGCGCAGGGCAAAGGTGTAAGCGTCTGCCCGCGCGTGGCGGATGCGCTGGCGGCGATCAATCAGGCGATGCGCGGCCGGGCTTTCGGCACAGCCGGCGAGCGGGTGATCATCGAAGATCTGATGACCGGACCGGAATGTTCGATCCTGGCATTTGTGGACAAGAGCGCGATCTATGTGATGGAGTCCAGCCAAGACCACAAGGCATTGGAAGATGGCGACACCGGTCCGATGACCGGCGGCATGGGCGCTTATTCGCCGACGCCGGTGCTTACGGATGCCATGCTACGATCTATCGAACGCGATGTGCTGGTGCCGACGGTGGATGGATTGAAGCGCGAAGGAATCGACTATTGCGGCGTGTTGTATGCGGGAATTATGCTCACGCCCAAAGGACCGCGGGTGCTGGAGTTCAACTGTCGTTTTGGTGACCCGGAAACGCAGCCATTGATGATGCGGCTGAAGAGCGACCTGTGTGAGGTGCTTCTGGCGGTGGCGGAAAATCGCCTGGATCAAATTTCGCTGGAATGGGATGCTCGCCCCGCTATGGCGGTGGTGGCAGCGTCGGGGGGCTATCCGGGTAAATATCAGAAAGGCATTCCGATCGACGGCCTTGCGGAGGCCGATGCCACGCCGGATGTAAAGGTCTTTCATGCTGGGACCCGTCGGGATGGCAATCGAATCGTGACGGACGGCGGCCGGGTTTTGGCGGTAACGGCGCTTGGAGCCACAGTCGCCGATGCGCAGGCGCGGGCGTACGAGGCGATCGGGAAAATTCACTTTGATGGCATGCGCTATCGTCGCGATATTGGGCACTGGGCGATTCGGGGGATGTGATTCCTCCAGATGACAGCCTCACTGATTCAAAGTTCCAACTCCACAAATCGCTTCTCACGATATCCGCTACCGATGTTGATGGCGTGGATATGGCCCGCATGGGCCTCTGCGCGGAAGTGTGAATGCCCGCAATACACGCGGGTGAGGTTGGGGTATTGAAGCAGCAGTTCACCGAATCGCGGACTGCCGAGGAAGGCGCGGGCGAAATCCAATTGCGGCCGGCCAGTGTGGGGGAGCAATTCGGCAAACGGCACATGATGAACCGCCGCGACGACTTGGCGCTGAGCGCGCAGGTCGTCGAGATGGCGCTTGAGCTTTGCAAGCAGTTCGTCCACGAAGGCGGCGTCGGAAATGCCGAGACGGACATGGCGTCCATCGTTCCATCGCGCGACCAAATTGAGGGCGTACGGCGAGACATCGGCGGCCCCGGGATTCAATTCAGTCCGCAGCCGGCCGATAGTGGCGCCGGGGGAGACTTTCTTTTCATAAAATCGCCGCGGTATCTCCAACGACTGCAGGGCGTAGCGATAGTCGTACCAGCCGACGCTACCGACGATCGAGCAATCTCCAAAGGTCGCGGGTTCGTCCTCGAGCCATGTCCAACCGAGCGCATGGATGCGGCGAGGTAGATCGGCTCGATGGAGGTCATGGCTGGCCGCCGGGTCGAGGCGACGGGTCCAGAGTTCGTGGTTGCCGGCGACAAAGAGCCGCGCGCCGCGCGAGGTAAATCGCGACAGGCATTCTTCGAGATATTCACCGTCGGCGATGGCCGTGTCGCCAACAAGCAGCACGCCATCGCCGCCGGACTGGTTCATGCGATCGATCAGGTCGATGGCGAGCGGGCGGGAGCGGGGGTGGTTGAAGTGCAGATCGGCGGTGATCAGCAGGCGCATTGTTGCATGATATGCGGTGCGATTGCATGGCGATGCAGCGGCGTTTGGCCCAGATCGTGTGACGTCTTGGGGCGGAGGCGTCAACGCCGTGGCGTGGCGCGGCAGCGCTCAATCGTGGCGATATCGGCCAGCGGCTGATTTGGAAAAACCGTGAGAAAGTTCAACTTGACACCCCCACAAGCCGACCTATATTCCAGAAGGTGCGTGTTCGCGGGTTATTTTCCCGCGAGTTTTTGCTCCTCGAACTATTGGGGACTGGTGTAACGGTAGCACAGCAGTCTCTGAATCTGCTTGTCAAGGTTCGAATCCTTGGTCCCCAGTTTCGCGGCCCGCCGGAGTTACGGCGGGCCGCTTTGTATTATTGCTTGCCATTTTACCGCGGTGCGCATCGGCCCTAACATGATCTTGTGATTCGGGTAACCGGTGGCTGTCGTCGGCAGGGCGGTATTTCAGTCAATCGTTGCGCGTTGTTCGGGATATCTCTCATCCTCAGCGCGGGCGCCGCGATCGGATGCAGCAGCAGCGATAAAGGCGGCGTGCTGCCGCCGCCGGGCTGGGCTTTGCAGACAGCCTATTTTTCTGGAACGGCGTTGAGCGGACCAACCAGCCGGCCGGCGGCCATTGCTACGCCGACGGATGCGCTCCAGGTGCAGATCACCTGGTTTGCCCTCGAAAAGCCTGCATCGACGGCTCTTGATCCGCTGTCGGCGCATGTGCGGCTCATCAGCGTGCCAGGGGCTGGTGATCCGTTGCGACCGGATCGAATGGTCGCGCCGGGGGCGAGGTTTGGCGCGTTGGTCGATGATCAGTTTTCAAACGATATCAACAAGGGCGCTTTCGGGCGGTCGCTGCAGATTGGCGAAACGCTGGCAGCCCTGCCGGCCGGCGCCACTGTAACATTCAGCGCCGTCGAACCAGCCGTCGGCGGTGATAACACGCCGCGCAGCATGACGCTGTTGGTGAGCAGAAAGATGGGCGCAACGACCACGCCGGCCACGGCACCCATCGAGTTTGCATTGGCAATTGTCGATCGCCCAGCCGAAAAGCTCGAAAGCGCCATCGACGCGATTTCAAAATCTGAAACAAAAGATGTTCTGGTCGCGGACAAGACGCCATCACCGCCCGCGCAAGCCGTTCGCGAATTGTCGATTCTGGACGAAGTGCCGGTTGCTGGCGCGACGCGATATGGCGCGATCGTGCCGTTCCATGTGGAATCGCCTCCACTCGGATCGCTGGTCGCGATCATCGTTTTGTCGCCAGGCTCGACGGATGCCGCCCATGCTTCAGCCAGTGTCGCGGCAAACCGCGGTATCGAGCAATCCATCGCGCAGGCAGGTGGTCTCGCCTCCACGGGTGGGCGATCGCGATTGACGTTGCAAAGTGCGCTCGATTCGATGTCGGCAGGCGATGCGCGCACACGGGCGGCGCTGGTTTTTCTGGCGTCGGAAACCGGGGCAGCACTTTGCGCCGATCTGGCGCTGGCGGCGGGCGAAAAGGAATTGCCGGAGCTTGCGTCGGCAGCACAATGGGCCGCCGGTCCGATCCTTTCGGCCGGGTCTGCCGACGCCGCGCCTATCGATCCACAGGCAATGGGTTGGGCGCTGGATCACGCGGCCATTCAGGCGTGTGCGCAGCTCGCTCAGAACGCCGGATTGCCGCCGGAAATGTCGGCCGTTCTGTCGATCTACGGTGGCGAGGCCGGGCGCCATCCATCGGCGCTGGAAGAATTGTCGCGCAAGGTGAAAAGCTGGCGCGAGTTGCAGGGGACTTTGATTAACGAAAACCTAAATTATCTCGAAGATGTTTCGCCATCGGCGCGCGTCCGCGCGGCCGACTGGCTTTCAACGCATGACGTGCGCCTACCGGCCTACGATCCACTCGGGCCGGCAAAAGAGCGACGGCGGGCGTTCGAGCAGTATCTTGAAAGTCTCGAAACGCGTCGTCAGGCAAATTCCGGCGAAACGGCGGCCCCATGAGCGAATCAGAGAGCAATGCCGCGCCGGGCGACACGCAGCAGCCTGACAACGCGAATAGCCCGCCGTCGGAATCGGCCGCGCTGGCGGATTCAGCCTCGCCGCCGACCCCGCCTGCGTCGGGCCCGGATTCCACGGCCGAAAAAAAGGGCAAAAAAAAGCCGTTGGACGCTGAAGCGAAGGCAAAGCGGAAGCTTCGCAGGCGACGGCGCATCCGTCGAACGGTGATCGTATTGTTCCTGCTGGCGATCGCCGGGCGGATCGCGGTGCAGTTTGCGCTGCCCATCGTGATCGGAAAAGTCGCGGCGACATTCGATCTGAATTGCCAATACGAGCGGATGGACCTCAGCCTGATGGGCGGAAGCGTCAGCATTTCGCACATGGTGATCGCGCCGAAGGGCGGCGGCGAGCCGTTTGTGCAAGCGGACTATTGCGCCGCCGACATCAATCCGCTGGTGTTGTTGATCGGCCGCTTATACATCACCCGGCTCGAAGCAGATGGCATTGAACTTCTGGTCGAGCGAAACGCGGATGGAACGCTGCCGCTGTTGAGGCATTTTGCGCCTCCTCCGCCGGCACCGGCCCCGGCGCAGCCTGCGCCGCCCCCGTCTGGTCCAAACAGCACCCCGGCCGCCCCCGCAGCGCCGGCCGCGCAGCCACCTGCGCCAGAGCCCACGCGCATCGACTTGACGCCTCCGCTGCAGTTGGATGCGCTTCGATTGACGCACATTCGCGCGACGCTGCGCGACCGGGCGGTTTCGCCGGCGGTGGAAGCGCAATTGAAGCTCGATCTGCGGCTGAGCGATCTCAAATCGCCGGTACGCCCGACGAAATTTGAGATGGATGTTCAGCTTGCGCCGATGCTCGATATGCTGCATGTCGAGGGAACGGCGCGAGCTACCGCTACGACGGTAAAAGCCGACTGGCTGGTGCGCGCCCGCGGCTTTGAGCCCCGCAAGGTCGAGGGGTATCTCAAGCCTCTGGGCATTGATGCGATTGCACGGCGTGTCACGCTGGCGGGAAATGGGACGGTCGATCTCTCGCTGACGCCACTGCCTGACAAGAACGTAAAAAATTCCCCGCCCCAGGACATGGCCGGCGTCATCGCGATGTCGGGCCTGAAGCTGATCGCCGACGACGAGGAGGAACTGGCCCTCGATTCAATGACATTGAACGTCATTGCCGCCAACTCGCAGCGCGTGCAGCTTGGCACGCTGGCGTTTGATGGCGTGCGGGCGCACGCGTCGCGTACGGCGGGCGGCGCGATTCGCGCAGCGGGTTTTGAGTTTCGAACCAAGGATGCGCCGGCCACTTCGGCGGCAGCATCGGAAGCAGTAGCGCGCCGGGCGGTTGACGAACCTGGCAGCGGCCCTCACGCAGGGCCTGCCTCGGATTACCGGGCGACGGGGGCGCGGGTTTCGGACGCGGCCCGGCCGGCGATTCCGTCGGGCATGACTTTGTCCGCGATGGGAATGGCAGCGATGCCGCTGGTGGCGACGGGTACGGGCAGTTTGCCGCAGGCGGTTGCGGGTGGCGTCGGTGGATTTTCGATTTCGCTGGCGGAATTGAAAGTTGCCGGACTGCAACTGGCATTTGACGACAATGCCATCCATCCCGCTGCGCGTGTGGCGTTGGTGTCGGATGAAATATCCTTGAAGGATCTGGCGATGGATCCCGCAAATCCGTCGGCCGCCGCCACATTGAAAGCACGGCTTC
>JBBQCK010000088.1:0-8385 GCA_038318605.1 Tepidisphaerales bacterium
GCCCACCAGACGGGCGGCCAGAAAGTGGCCCAACTCATGCCAGAACACCACAAACCCAAATCCGAATATCAGCGCGGCGATGGAGGGAATCTGTCCGAGAAAATCGAGCATAAGCTTGGTTCCAGTTTATGAATTCAATGCACCGACTGATTCAGCCGGCCGAATCGGCGGCGCGAACTGTACGCATTTTGTCGGCCACTTCCGCCAGAAGCGACTGCGCTGCCTGCCGCGACTCACGATCCGCCCGAAGCAGATCGTCCAGCGTCGGGGACGACTCCACGCAATGACCGTCCATTGTAAGCTCAACGACCCGCCAAATCCCACCAAACGGCAAGTTCCCTGCAACAAACGCCTCCACGGCCGTTTCATTGGCCGCATTCATCACGGCTCCCATCGTTCCTCCGGCGCGCGCGGCGACATACGCCAGCCGCAGTGCGGGAAATCGTTGCGGGTCGGGCGGCTCAAAATGCAGATCGAATTGTTCGTCGAAATTCATCACGCGCCCGATTCCGTCGCGGCGCTCGGGCCAGGTAAGGGCATATTGAATTGGCGTGCGCATATCCGGCGGCGAGAGCTGCGCCATCACTGATCCATCCACATATTCCACCATCGAATGAACGATCGATTCCGGATGAACCATCACCTGCACGCGCTCGGGCGGAAGATCGAAAAGCCAGCAGGCCTCAATGATCTCCAGCGCCTTGTTGAACATGGTGGCCGAATCGATGGTGATTTTTCCCCCCATCCGCCATGTGGGATGCGCCAGCGCTGATTCAAGCGTTGCATGATCCATCGCCTCGCGCGACATCGTGCGAAATGGCCCGCCGCTTGCGGTGAGGATGACTCGCCGCACCTCGCCGAGCCGCCCGCACTGCATTGCCTGAAATACAGCCGAATGTTCGGAATCCACCGGCAGCAGCGCGATGCCCCGCCGCCGCGCCTCGGGTATCAACAGCGAGCCGGCGACGACCAGCGATTCCTTGTTCGCCAGAGCCAGCCGCTTTCCAGCCTTCACCGCCGCGAGCGCTGCCGGCAGCCCGGCCGCGCCGACAATGGCCGCGACGACCGTATCAACATCATCGCGCTCGACCAGTTGCGCCAGCGCATGGTTTCCCGTGTAAACGCGCGTTCCCATCGCTTCGAGCTGGGTCACCACGCCGCGCGCCGCTTCGCCATCGGTCAGCGCCACCGCCGCGGGTCGATGCCGTTTTGCCTGTTCGAGCAGCTTCTGTGCCTGCCCATGCGCCGACAGCGCGATCGCTCGATACGGCGCGCCCAGGTGCTCCAGCACCTCCAGCGCATTGACGCCGATCGATCCGGTCGATCCCAAAATGGCGACGCGATGTGGCACTACTCTCCCAGCACCTTGATCACAACGCGCTTGGCGCGCCGGCCATCAAATTCCGCATAAAAAACCTGCTGCCACGGCCCGAGGTCGGGCAGACCATTGGTAATCGGCACGATCACCTGATGATGTACCACCATGTTCTTCAGATGCGCATCCCCATTGGATTCTCCGGTCTGATGATGGCGGTAATATCCATCCTCGGGCGCCAGGCGATCGAGAAAATCGTCGAGGTCCTTCAGAAACCCGCTTTCGTTATCGTTGACAAAAACCCCCGCGGTGATGTGCATGGCAGAGACCAGTACCATGCCTTCACGCACGCCACTGTCGCGCACAGCGGTTTCCACATCAGCGGTGATGTTAATGTATTCCCGCTTTTTGCGGGTGGTGAAAGTGAGATACTTCGTGTGCGATTTCATCGCGCCTGGTTTGCTTTCCTGCTCAGCCTTTTCGGCGGGCGCCTTTGCGAGCGCGTGCGGCCACACCTCGGCTGATTTTTCCCGATCCGCCGCGTTTGCCCGGCCGGACGGTGGGCTTTGCCCTCGGCTTGACCGGCCGCGCCGCTGTGGCACCGCCCACCTTGGCCGGGCCGGCCGGCAGCTTGATCGGGTCCGCGTCCGTTGATGTGCGCTGTGAACGCGGACGAATCAGCAACTTGATCGGCACCTCGTCAAACGGCAGCAGCTCGCGAAAGCGGTTGATCATGAATCGCTGATAGCTTTCGTCGATATATGACGGATTGTTCACCACCAGCACGATTGATGGGGGATTCACATCCACCTGCGTGGCGTAAAAAACCTTCACGCGCCGGCCGCTGGCGGTTGGCGGCACGCGTTCGGTCAATATTTTCTCCACCGCGCCGTTGAGCTTCGACGTACTGATGCGCGTCGTCGCCTGCTTGAACAGATGCTGCGACAAATCCAGCACGGCCTGCACGTTTTTGCCATCCTTCGCCGTCACGAACGCGACTGGCGCATAGTTGATGTGCCGAAGCACCTCGCCGAGATATTCGCCAAATTCCTCCATCATCGTCGCATCGTCAACCACTTCGCCGTCCTTGCGCCGTGCCCGAAGGGAATCACGCGCCAGATCCCACTTGTTGATGACGATCACCACCGGCTTGAATTCGGAACTGATGTACGCCGCAAGCTTTTTGTCCGGCTCGCTGACCGGCTCGGTGGCGTCCAGCAGCATCAGCACGACATCCGCCCGACGGATCGAGCGTTCGGCGCGATGGAACGAATAGAACGCGATGTCGTTTGTGACCATGTGCCGCTTTTTGCGCACGCCGGCGGTGTCGATCACGGTCAGCGCCTTTCCCTCTTTCTCAAAGCGGACGTCCACCGAATCGCGCGTCGTTCCCGGCGTTTCCGAAACGATCACCCGATCCTCGTCTCCTTCGTAAATCCGCGCGATCGCGTTGACCAGCGTGCTCTTGCCAGCGTTGCGCTTTCCGACGATCGCCACCATCATTTCAGGCGGCGGCACCTCGTGCGGCGCATCCGTCAAATCCATCTGCTCCGTCATCACCTCAAACACGCGATCAATATTCCGCCCCGTCCGAGCTGAAACGCCGATCGGTGTTCCCAGACCCAGCCGCGACAGATCGCCCAGCCCCGGATCATCCTTCGGAGAATCTGCCTTGTTCGCCAGCAGCACCGTTTTGATGCCCTGACGTCGCAGCAGCGCCGCCACTGTTTCATCCCCGGGAGTCGGTCCATCCTTGGCATCCGCTATAAACAAAACCAGATCGGCCCGCGCCATCGCAATTTCGATCTGCCGCTTTATGTGTTCTGTGAGTTGATCCGGATCCTCAAAACCATATCCGCCGGTATCGACCAGTTCGACAAATCGATCATCGGCCTTCGCGCCATTGCCGATGTTCAGCCGAAGGGGTATCGAAATCCGGTCGCGCGTGACCCCGGGCATGTCCTGCACAATCGATATCCGGCGGCCCGCAAGGGCATTCAGCAGGCTCGATTTACCGACATTGGGCCGGCCGACGATCGCTACAAAAGGCATCCGCTTCATTCAATCCCTTTATACGCCCCACCGCCGCGCCGGGGAAATCACGCCCCTGAGCTGGCCGCGTCCCTTATGGGACCGCGCTTCATTCCGGTCGCCATTTTGCCGATACACGCGTTGGAAGCCCTACAAACGTCGTCGTCCAACGGGGTCGATATGGCCAGCAGTTTAACGGCGCCGAAAGACGGGAATCGAAGAATGACGCTAGTCCTTGACAATACGACATTTGAGTCGCCTGTCCCGGGGCGGTTTGCGGGGCCTGATGCCGCACTCGTCACGGGTTTGGAGCACCTCCGCAGCGGCCGCGGCGATGCTGCGATCGCCACATTGAAAGAGGCAATCGCCAGCGATCCCGGCGCGATCGCGGCCGTCCGTGGGTTATCGGCTGCATATCTCGCCGCCCGCCGCCCGGCCGACGCACGGGGCGCCGTTGCGGGCTTTGTCGCCGCCAATGCCATGAACGAATCCGCCTGGAAGCTCGCCGCTCAGCTCGAATGGAAACTCGGAGATCGAGCCGCCGCAATCGCGCTGCTTCGCCGCGGCCTCGAGCGACTTCCGCAGTCTGAAGCTGTCAACCGCCTGCTGGCGCTCTTCCTGGCCGCCACCGGCCAACTCGAAGCGGCCAGCGCTCATGTCAATCAACCCAACGCATCGCCCGCAACACTTCGGCTCAGGGCTCTGTGCGAACTAGCCGGCGCGCAGCGTAGCACATTTTTGCCCGACGAAATCTGGAGCGACAGCGATGCATCGGCCGATGCGCAAATCAGCGGTACTTCAAGCGAGTCGGCCGGCGACTATCTCGATCGGCTTGCGCAATCGCCGCGCCTGATCGATGCGCTGCTTCGCCTTCCGTGCGATGCCGCGCCACTCAGCCGGCAGATGCTCGCGGAGCTTGAAAAGCGAATCGAACGCCTTGTTTCAGCCCAGCCGGCGCATGCCGATCGGCAGGTGGCGCTGGCGCGCCTCCGGCTGCGGATGAACGATCACGCGGGTGCATTGGCGGCGGCCGATGCCGCGGTTGGCGCGAACCCGCGGCTCCCTGACGCGCACCGTGCCCGCGCCGAAGCACTGGCGGCAGGTGGCGATGTCGAAAAAGCAATCGGAATCCTGACCGGCCTGCAAAAGACCGGCCTCGCATGGCCCGACATTGAAACGGAGATACGTCATTGGCAAACGCTGCGCCCGCGAGCAATCGCGCAACAGCGTCGATCCGAAGCCGCCTAAGGCTTCATTGGCCTGAACAGGACACCCCATGAGCGTCTACCATCGCATGCTGGGCAGTCAGTTGCCGTGCAACGTGCTGGAACTGCTGGGCATTCAGCCCCTGCCACTTCCAGCGCCGGCTCATGAAGCATTGATTGCACAGAAGCCCAGGGGCTATGCGGATGTTCTGTATCGACTCGGCCTCTCTCATCTTGGCCGGCAGGAACTTGGCTTGTCGCGCGAATGCCTCGGCGCTGCTGTCGATGCCAAACCCGGATTTTGCAAAGCCCGACTGGCGCTGGCGAGCATCTGCGATCTGTTGGCCCAGCACGATCAGGCGGCGATGCAGATCGAGGCCGTCCTTGAAGCAACGCCCCTGAGTGCCCAGGAATCCGCCAGTGCCGACGGTGCGCCCGAAACGCGACGCTATTCGTTGCTATGTGCCGCCGGCTTCTGCCGTGAACGCACTGGCGAATGGAAGCTGGCGGTCGATCGTTACATCGAAGCGTTGAAGCACGATCCATCGGATCTGTTTGCGGAATATCGCCTTGCGGCGATCTACCTCGCGAAGAACAAGCTCGACGAGGCCGCCGAGATTCATCGCTCCATTCTCGAACAGCAGCCCCAGGAGCAGGCGGTGCGAATCAGCCTGGCGCACCTGTTGCAGTTGCTCAATCGCCACCAGGAAGCGGTGTGGGAATACGAAAAAGCGCTTTGCATGGAGCCGGAAAGCTGGGAGCTTCGCGTCGAGCTTGCCGAGCAGCTTGCCCTTGCCGGCAACACAACCGAAGCGATTGAACACCTTTGCACGCTGGTGAAGCGCCAGCCGCATTTCCCCGACCTGCGCCTGCGGCTGGCGAATCTTTACGCCGATCGCGGCGACGACGAGTCGGCTGTTCTCGAATACAGCCGCGCGCTGTCGATTCATCCAGACTACCTCGAATGCCACATCGCGCTGGCGCGCCACGAGCTGCGCATGGGCCGAACCGGCGTCGCCGCTGAGCATTTCCAGCAGGCGATCACCATCAACGATCGCAACGTCGAAGCGTACGTCGGCCTTGCGGTTTCGCTGGGCAGGGCGGGCGACCATACCCGCGCCAAGGAAACGCTCGCGCAGGTCCAGAAAATCGCGGGCAACAGCGACATACTCACCGTTCAGCTTGGTTTGCTGGAGTTGCAGGCGCAGGCCGGCGAAGAGGCGAATGACGCTTTCCGAACCGACCAGCCCGCGCCCGATCTGACCGACCAGCAGACCCAGCGCCAGTGGCTCGAGATGCAGGCGCGGCGCTACGAGGAGATTCTCGATGAGCATCCGACCTGGGTCGATGTACGCGTCCGCTATGGCATGTTGTTAAAACTACTGGGCCGGGCCGGCGAAGCCGTTCTCGAACTGCAGCGTGCCGGCGATGAAAATCCGTCGTATGCCGAAGCGTGGGTGCAGCTTGGGCTGGCGGCCCAGCAGGCCGGCGATCCCCGCGCTGCCGCGTCAGCCTTCGAACGCGCGGTGGACATCAAACCGGAATGGGCTGATCTTCACTACCGCCTTGGGCTCATTTACTGCGGCGAGATGGAATTTGACCTTGCAATGGAGAAGCTGGAAATGGCTGCTGCACTCAATTCCGGCAACGAGGATTTCCAGCGCCAGCTCTGGGTGACGCTCGAGGCGATGGGTGTCAGCAACCGCCGCCCGCCGGAAGATCCCAGCCGTCTGGCCACGACCGAGCCAGCCACCACAGCGCCCGGCGCATAAGGCCGCGCCGGCCCTCTGTGAGCCGGCGAAGTATGCTGAAGGTGCCGCGGGCCCGGCGAACCATGATCCGGCAACGGAATTTCTCGCGACAGTTGGCGCCACGACGTTTGCACTTCCGGCTATTCGATTTCGCCGCATTTTTTCAACGAGGGCGACGACGCCACTAACCCGTGACGGCCCATGGGGTCTATCCTTGAGTACCAAGGACCACCAGACCCATGAACAGCCGCCCCCTGAACCATGTAATGGCCGAGCCGCTCGAATCGCGCCGTCTTTTGTCGGCGGCCATTGTCGATCGCGTCCTCGTTCTGCAGGGGCGTTCGGGCAATGATTCGATCGACGTGGCCTATACCGCCGGTTCCACCGTATATGACGTCACCATCAATGGCAGGCATTCGCAATATCGCGCCGCCGATTTCGATCGCTTCCTGATCTACGGTGGCGCCGGCAACGACCGCATTCGTCTCGGTTCGGCCGTGCATCGGGCGGCGTCCATCTATGGCGAATCCGGCGCGGACACGCTTGGCGGCGGCGCCAGCGGCGATCGCATTTACGGCGGCGACGGTAACGACGCCATCAATGGCGGCGGCGGAAGCGATGCCATCGATGCCGGCGCCGGCAACGACCGCGTCAATGGCGCCGATGGCAACGACATATTGCGCGGCGGTACGGGACGTGATTACCTTCTTGGCTCGGCCGGTAACGACGTACTCAAGGGCGGCGACGCCGCCGACACCCTGCTCGGCGGAGACGGGGACGATCGCCTTTCCGGCAATGCGGGCGACGACGACCTGTTCGGCGAGGCCGGGCGAGATACGCTGTATGGTGGCGATGAAGATGATGCGCTTAATGGTGGAATCGGCGACGACCACCTTTTCGGCGATGATGGCCGCGACTTTCTGGATGGCGATGTCGGCAACGACTATCTCGACGGCGGCAATGGTAACGACACGCTTACTGGCCGGGCAGGAGACGACACCCTTTTCGGCGACGACGATGACGACGACCTCTTCGGCGGTGCCGGGAACGACAACCTGTTCGGCGAGGATGGCGATGACTATCTCGACGGCGGCGCAGGCGATGATCATCTCGACGGCGGCGACCAAAACGACCATCTGATCGACACGAGCGGTGCCGATACACTTTATGGGCAGGACGGCGATGATCTCCTTGATGCCGTCGATGGCCGCCCTGACGACCGCCTCATCGGTGGCCTTGGCTTCGACGACATCCGCGCCGACAGAGGCGATTATTGATTCCCCGTCCGCCCAATCCCTCGGCCGGTCCACGCCGCCCGATATCGGCCTAAGGCCGCCCCGATGACTAATCCCAGGTTCGTTTGGCGGCGCTCACATACGAGTGACCGAAGCGCCGACTCTATGCCGATGCAACGGAGCCTTGCCGCCGACAGTTCCCGGTGGGTTGGGCACTCCTGCCCGACATCGGCCAAAGGCCGGTTGCGTTTTCGCTCCGGAAATATGCCTTCATCCCCAATTCAGCGTCAGTACAAATTTATCCGATACCGCCCGGCCTTTCAGCATGCGCGGTTCAATCCACGATTTGAAGGCCGCCACTTCAACAGGTGTGTCGATCTCATTGCTGCCGCTCGACTTTAAAAACTCCACCGCCACAACCTGGCCGCTCGCATCGATCGACAGCAGCAGCACCACCGTTGGGTGTGGCATCATGTACAGGTCGTTTTCGCCCTTAACTGTTAATTGTGGCCGGACAAACTTTATCTTTCGTCCGCTTCGCGCTTCCAGCCGGCCGTTGCGAAATACGCGGACGCTCGCAGCGCGGTCCGTTGAAAATGGATCCGAATCCTGATCGGCCAGCGGCAGGGGGTCCGCCGAGGCCCTGGCGCCGGGCCGGCCGCCTTCGGGGCGAGTATCGACCTGCCCGCCGTTTCCGTCGCCCGGCGATTCTGACGATGCGACCGCGGCCGCTTCGTTCGCAGTATTTGCCTCAGGCTTCGCGCGCTCACCCTCAACCGACCGCATCGCGCTGCCATGTCTAAGCGCATCCGCGTCCAGCGCTTTGATCTTCACATCGACGCCGGCAA
>JBBQCK010000089.1:0-8366 GCA_038318605.1 Tepidisphaerales bacterium
AACCCCCCGAGCCCGCCGCCGCCCCGGCCGACGCCAATCCTAAGAAAAAATCCAAGGCGCCCCCCGCCCCCGTCGGCTTCTCTGATGCCTACATCGCCCGCATCTCCCCCGACGGCAAAAAATTCGACTGGGTCCACCTCCTTTCCAACATCCCCGGCAAGGATGACGCCATCCTATTCGGCGCCGAACGCAAAGAGCTCGTCGTCAACCTCGGCGGCATCCGACGCATCACCATCGATGGCAAAACGCTCACCGACACCGGCATCGCCGAAAACATCGCCAACGGCAAAACCGGCCTCGGCGTCGATGAAAAAACCGGCGACATCATTCGCGGCGGCGATCGCAACACCCACACCGGCCGCGAACCCTATCGCGATCCATTCCTCAACATCTACGACAAATCCGGCAAACAGCGCGAAACACTCTGGAACTTCCCACCCAAAGAGGTCGGCGGCGCGCCGCGCCTCGTCAGCGATTCCAGCCCGCGCAACTGCATCTATTCCGCCGACGGCGACATCGTCATCGCCGGTTGGTCTGACGGCGGCAACAGCGTTTTTGGCCGCAATCCCAAGGACATGAGCAAAGGCCACGACGGCTTCAAAACCGGCCTCGGCATCAGCTCCGCCGGGATGGGCGTCGGCTCGATGTGCTGGATCATGGTCATCGACCCCGTCACCTTCGACGTCAAACGCGGAACGCAATGGGACAGCTTCGTCCCCGACGACAAGGAGGCCTTCGGCAAATCCGTCGGCAAACCCAACAACGCCAGCGCCCACAGCATCGCCATGATGGCCGACAAATCATTCGCCATGACCGGAACCGCCGCCACAGGCCTCATCGAAACCCCCGACGCAATCTACAAATACCCCGGCAAGGGAAGATTCGGCGGCTGGTACTTCACCGTCCTCAGCCCCGAACTGAATAAAGTGCGCTTCAGCAGCTACCTCCCTGCCACCGACAACCTCAAGGTCATCTCCATCGGCCCGGACGGCCACCGCCTTCTCGTCATCGGCACCACCGCCGAAAAAGCCGGCGAAAACATCCCCGCCCCCAGCGCCAACCCGATCCAGCCCAAATTCGGCGGCGGCCACGCCGATGGATTCTTCATGCTCCTCGAAGACGCGAAATAATCCGCGCACCGCGGCCAACATTCGCCGACAGTTACACCAGCGCCCTCAATCCAAAAACTGCACCGCCAACCTTGGCCTGCGATGTTGTAAGATCAGGTCGGACGGTGGACGATGAGCGCGGGATTATGGGTGATGCAGGGACCAAGGCCGGGGGGCCGCGGCCGGTGATTCGGCAGTTGTTTTCCGCTGCATGGTCGGGGGATGTGGAGGCGGTTCGGGGATTGATTGCAGAGTTTCCAGACCTGCTCAGTCACCGCTCGGCATTCCAGTCGCTGGTTTGCGCAGCGCGGATCGGGTCGATCGAACTGGCTGAGTTGCTGCTTGATGCGGGCATGGATGTCGATTCTGCGCCGTGGTATGGAAAAAAGAGTGCGCACAACGATCTTGAGCGGCCGCTGCACTGGGCCGCCGGGCATGGCCGGACCGAGATGGTTCGGTTTCTGCTGGAGCGGGGGGCGGATGTGAACGGGTGTCTCATGGATTTCACGCCGCTGGCGCTGGCGGCGCGCGCGGGCTATCGCGACATCGTGCGGCTATTGATCCGGCGGGGGGCGTCGCGAGGCATTCATTATGCCGTGGCGGCCGACTCGCCCCGGCGCATTTGCGAGATCCTGCGGCGCAATCCCGCAGCGCTGGATCGGCGGGATGAATATGGGACGCCGCCGCTGCACATCGCGGCGGAGCTTTGGCGGAGAGATGTCGTGGCGATGCTGCTTGAGGCGGGGGCGGATGTGCGGATCGTCGATGCGCATAATGACACGGTGATGCACAAGCTGGCGATGGGTCTGTACGACGCTGCGCTGGATGCATTTGGGCCGCGGCGCGCGGATGAACTGCATGTCCGCGATCCGAAGGAGCAGGTGCAAATCGCGAAGCTGCTCCTGCGTTCAGGTGCGGATGCGAACGCCCGGAACTGGAGCAGCATCACGCCACTGCACAGGGCGGTGCGGGGCAATCGGGTCGGGTATGTGCGGGCGCTTCTGGATGCAGGGGCGGACGTGAATGCGGCAAACAACGCGGGCGATACGCCGCTGCGGCCGGCGGTGACGGACCCCAGGCGAATCGCGATCGCCCGGCTGCTTATCAAGCGCGGCGCAAATGTGAAGGCGCGGACGCGCAAGGGAAAACGCATCCTCGAACTTGCGCGCGGCAATGCCATGAAAGAACTGATCCAATCGGCCGGAGGCAAATAGCTTCGGTGCTTCCAAGTCCATCCGAACGGTGTCATCCAGACCGAAGGGGGTCACTACTCATTTCGGGGACATGACACGCCGGCGCAATCCGCTTTCCAGGCAATACTCCGCCCCCTACACCCTCCAACCCCTACCCCTCCCCCCGTCGATTCGGATTCGCGTCATCCGCGTCATACGCAAGGTCGGCCGTCCCGCCGGCGATCTCCACCCGCTCAATCTCAATCGCCTTCCCCGTTTGCTCGTCGATCGTCGCCAGCGCGCCGCACAGCCTGACGTCCCCCACCGCCACATCAAACGGCGCCGGCATGTTCGTCGTCATGAATTTCAGCACCCGTTCCTTCCGCCGCCCCAATACGCTGTCGTATGGCCCGCACATCCCCACATCCGAAATAAACGCCGTCCCGCCCGCGAGAACCCGCGCGTCGGCCGTCGGTACATGCGTATGCGTCCCAAAAACAAACGAAGCCCGGCCATCAAGCCAATGTCCCATCGCCACCTTCTCGCTCGACGCCTCCGCATGCACATCCGCCACACGCACCTTCACCGCCGCCGGCATGTCCCGTAAAACGCGGTCGCACGCCGCAAACGGATCGTCCGATGGCAGATTCATGTAAATTCGCCCCAACACGCTGAACACCCCCACCGCCACGCCGCCGTTGGTCTGCACCACTGTCCAGCCGCGCCCCGCCGCCATCGCCGATAAATTGGCCGGCCGAATAATCCGTTCCGAGCTTTGCAGCGTCGGCACGATGTCCAGCTTCTTATAGGTGTGATCCCCCAGCGTCACCACATCCACCCCATAGGATCGCAGCTTGTGAAATAGATTCTGCGTGATCCCCGTGCCCCCGGCGATGTTCTCGCCGTTGGCGATGACCAGATCAACCTGCTTCTCACGCACAAGCTGCGCCAGTTTCTCATGCACAATCATTCTGCCCGGCCGGCCGACAATGTCGCCCAGCGCAAGGATACGGATGGCCATTTCCAAAGTGTGCTGCCTGACGATCAAGTTGCAACCACACCGCCGACCATCGGCCACGCGCAGCGACATTCATCCCCACCGGCCCGCCCCCAAAATACCCGTCCTCGAATTACAGCACCCTAATCTGCAAAGCTTCCTCGTACGCCAAGCCAGTGGTTCGCGGCGTCATCCGCAACGTCCCCGTTTCCCGTTAATCGGGCAAAGGGCCGCAGACGGAGCGTTGGATTGATACGAAGTCGCTAATAGCGATGGAGCATCAGACATTCGCGCCCATCACACAATCGCCGCCGTCACCCCGCTGAATGCTGCAAACGCCTGCGCCGCCGAGATCGTCACGATGCCATCATTCGCACCGTCATGTCCCGCCCCGTCGATGCCCCACGGATTGCGCAGCCGAAAGCTCACGTTCCCCTCATCGTCAGTATCAACACCCTCAACGCTGTACGCATGATTGCCCACCAGCGCCGCCTGCCCGACCCGGTCGCTCGTCGCGAATGTCACCGCCCGCCCCGCCTCGAGCTGCTGCTTTACCCAGTTCACAAGCGTCTGCGCGCTCGACACCGAATAAAGCGAGCTGTTGCTCAAATCCAGCGCACTATACGCCTCGCTCATCCAGCCGCTGCTGATCGAGTCGTAACTTCCCTGATTCGATCGAAACAGCGTCCATGCCTTTTCCATCACCGCGACCCAGATCGAATTGTCGTGCCCCATGTCCGCGTAAACCAGATTGCTTCCCGACCAGACCGGCAGATCGCCGTCCACGCGCACGAATGATGTCGTCCCCCAGCGGTTGAACTGCACCGCATACGTCCCGTCCCCCAGATCGACCACACTCTGGCGAATCGTGTTCGGATCCGTATCCGCAACACTCGCCAGCGCCGCCAGATAATAGCAGTCGCCTACGTTCCCCTGCGAAACATCGTCCGACGTCGGCCCGGCCGTCGCGAAGAGCGGCTTGTCGCGAAAGCTCGCGTACTGCAGCCCATTCGCATCCGGATCAACCAGGTTCTGGCTCGAAATTTCCCGCGATACAACCGCCGTCTTCGCGGCTCCATTCCCATCGTAATATCGGTAGTTAAAAAACGAACCAACCCGATGAATGTTCCCGCCCGCCTTCTCCGCCGCCGACGCATCCAGAATCAACTCACTGGGCGCTGAATCGACCCAGAACGAATCGAATCCCTCGTTCCCCGCCACCCGATCCGAAACATATCCCCCGATGGTTACGATCGTATCGTCCCCTGCCCCGCCGCGAATCGAATCGATGCCCGTCCCGCCGTATAGCGTGTCATTCCCCGCGCCACCCACGATCGTGTCATTGCCCGAAGCGGAATACACAATCGCCGGCGTATTCACGCTGCCGGAAATAACGATCGAATCATTCCCCGCGCCGCCATTGATCCGCAGAGAACCATAATCGCTTGCGCTCCGCGTCGCGCTGAATTTTCCGCTGGTGATCCGCAGCGAATTGGAAACGCGCCAGACGCGAATCTGATCGCTGGCGCTGGTCCCCTGAATGCGAAGCTGCATCGCGCCGTTGACCATCGCCTCGCTCAACACCAGCCCACCGATGGCAAACAGATCGCGCGCCTCAAGCACCTCGACAACCGGCCGAACAGCGTCGGCCAGCGCAACAGAAGAAGCAGAGTTTAAATTCAATCGCATCGCGCGGCGCTCCGGGTACAACCAAAAAGCCGGCCCGACAAAGGCCGCTATGCTTTAAGTCGAATCCCCAGAGGCCTCGGGCAAGGCGCAGCGATCAATTTCTACACGTCCGAATAAAATCCCCCAATTAACGCGGCAGCCCCCGCACCAACCGCTGCTAATTTGACATCGGGTGAGCCAACCGCACCACCACTCCTGGCCGACATCAGCCCCTTCAGAGGACCAAACCCGCCCGCCCGACACCAGCTTCGTCACTGGCCCAATCACTCCCGCACCACATGAGCCTCTTAAGTGAGTCGGACACCCCAGCCCCGCAGCCACCTCTTCAACGGCCAAAACCCAACCGCCGTACATCAGTCCCTTCAGCGGCCCAACCACTCCCGCCCGAAATGAGCTTCTGCAGTGGGTCGGACACTCCTGTCCGACTTGCCGCGCAGCGGCAACTCTGCACGGCGCGGCTCGTTGGATCGGCCCTCGGCCGATGTCGGGCAAGAGTGCCCAACCCGCCGGAGATTTCCATACCCCGCACATACATGTCGGGCGACCCTTGATTGGTAGGTCGGACACTCCTGTCCGACTTCCTGCGCAGCGGCAACCTCAATAAGCAAAAACCCTCACCCCCGCCCCGGCCGACACGTTGTTAAAGTGATACCGAAGTGCATCGATCAAATGATCGTGCCGGCCATCTTTGATCGGCAACTCACAGTCCTCTTCCGGATAGTGATAACACCGAAACGCCTCGATCAGCCGCACGCATCGCGGATGAATAAACAGCCGCGCATCTCCCGCCGCCGGCGCCAGCGCCGCGCGAATGTCCTCAATCCCATCGACGATGCGCCGACGTTTCGTCAACACGCGATATCCCGCCGCCCGCAGCAACTGCACATTCGAGCGCGCCGTTTGATCCGATCGCGCCTCGCCGGCCGGATCGCACGCAATCACCCCCGCACGCCCCCATTTTCTCGACTCGATCTGCTCCAGATGTTCGTGCAGTTGCCGCCCGGCCTGCACATATTCATCGAACACATGCGTATTCCCCGCCCCATCGCTGCAAATCCAAAGACAAACCAGCGGTGCCGCAAATCCAAAATCAATTCCCAGCGAAATCCCCTCGCCCGCCGGATGCTGCTCCCGCACATGCGTCTGCTCGCTGAAATGCGGAAAAACCGCCCGACGCAAACTCGGCCGAAGACATAGCATCTCCGCATCCCAGGTCTCGCGCGCCACGCGTTGCTTCATCCGAATCGCATCATCAATCCGCAGAAATCCGTCGGCCTCCGTCTTGGCCCGGCCCTGACATTCCGGAAACAGCGCACACGTCCCGCAATCCCGCTCCGCCGGACATCGCTCCAGCACATCCAACACGCACCACTGCAAAATCCGCGTCCCCGCAAGGCGCGCCGTATCCACAATCCGCGACATCATCCCATACGGCACATGCAGCGTGCTCAGCGCCTCAATCGCGCCCGCCACAACCGTCCCGTCGCCAGACGCCGCATCGGCACCGCTGACAAATTCACCGCTTTGCAACCTATTGTCGGCCGCCGCCGCGCCGGGGCCCTGGCAGTGCGATCGCGTCGTGAGCTGTGCGGCCTGCCAGATCGCCGGGTCGAACATCTCCACCTCGTCGCAGCGCATCTTCTGCACGCGCACGCCGCGCACCGCCCGCTGCGATTGCGTGAGCACCGCCGCCACAGATCCGTTGTGCAGCCGCACGCGCCGCGCCGCCGGCTTGCCAATCACCCGATCGCCCGCAACCGATTCGAGCATCGGCTGAAGATGTTCCCACATTTTCAGCGATTGATCGAGCGATCCGCCGAGGATGCGCACCTGGCATCCCGGCTTGTGCAGCAGGTCGAGCAGCGTCGCCACCGCCCCCAGCGTCGTCTTCCCCCCGCCGCGCGGCGCCCACACCACCAAGTCGCGCGCCGGCTCGAAATACGCGCTGCACAAATAGTCAAACGGCGCCGAATGCTGCGCACAAACCGCCCGCCGCGGTATCCGCAGATTAAGGAATTCGGCGACGAACCGATGCAATTCATCCGGCGTGTGGCAGGGGGTGGTGGGGTTCATGGGTGGGGGGAGTTGCAGGTTGCAGATGGGGCGACGTGAGACAGACAGGCGGGAAACGAGGCGCGGGAAAATGCGTGAGAAGCGATGAGCGATGCGCTATGAGTGACGAGTAGTGAGCGAAGCAGGGGGGTGACGAGTAACAGGTAGCGGACGACGAGCGAGGCGTGGTGAGCGATGAAATGAGTATGTGTTGTTTCGGCGGAGGATTATATGGCAGAGGGCGCTGCCTCGTCAAATGATAAGTTATAAAACTGTTTGGATTGCCTTCTGCGCCTTCGCGTCGTGCAATTCGTGCCCCAGCAATGCGAAAAATGCCTGCCGAAGATTGCGGGTCTGCGTTTGCGCGCAAAGTTGCTCGATCGAACCTTCCGCCAGCACCCGCCCCTGCCCGATCACCCCCACCCGCGCGCACAAATCCTCCGCCTGCGAAAGCGAATGCGTTGAAAGCAGAATGCATTTCCCCGCATCCGCCAGCCGCTTTACCGCCTGCTCAACCGTCGAAGTCACGATCGGATCCAGCCCCGACGTCGGCTCATCCAGAATCACCACCGGCGGATCATGCACCACCGCCCGCGCCAAACCCACTCGCTGTTTCATCCCCGTCGAAAGCCTGTCGCACGGCCGATCCGCGTAATCATTCATGTCGAACATCTCGAGTAGCCGCTCGATCCGCTCCGCAAGCTGCTCGGCCGGTATTTCGTGAAGCTGCCCAAAAAATCGCAGCGTCTCACGCGGCGTCAGCCGCGCATACAACCCCGTCGTTCCCGACAAAAATCCAATCGACCGCCGCACCGCATCCGGCTGCGTCACCAGATCATGCCCGGCGATGCTCGCTGTCCCATTCGTCGGCGTCAGCACCGTCGCCAGGCACCTCAGCGTGGTCGTCTTTCCCGCGCCATTCGGCCCGAGCAGCCCATAAATCTCCCCCGAATTGCACGTCAGATTGGCATCCGCCACCGCCTGCACAACCTGCCCGTCCGGGTCTTCGTACGTCTTGGTAAGCGATTGAACCTGAATCATGTCGCACAATTTCCGTCTGATAACCCATCCACCCGGCGCAACCGCCGCCCCCATCCATATCGGCCAGCCGCCCCAATGCCAATCGTCGAAGCAAAATCCATCGGCCGAAACACTACCGCTCAACCGTCCCCGGTGGGTCGGACACTCCTGTCCGACTTGCCGCGCAGCGGCAACGTGCACCACCATAAGCACCCAGCGATAGACCACCGGAAATAAAGCCCCACAGAATCACCTACGCGGCCGCCATAGACTTTAGGAGTCCGGACACTCCCGCCACCGTTTTCAGTGGGTCGGACACTCCTGTCC
>JBBQCK010000090.1:0-8232 GCA_038318605.1 Tepidisphaerales bacterium
CGAACGCCTCGTTTGCGTCAACCGTATCAACCCGCAGAATGCCAAGGAACGATCCATCGTTTGGATCGACCACCTTGAATTCCATCCCCTTCTCAACGCGATCGGCCCGACCGACGGAGATCGTCGCATATAGCACGCCGCCAACATCCTCCACGCGCCGCACCACGCCGGTGATGTCCGGGGTTGATGCCGGCAGCCGCGCACCGGCCGTTCCGGCAGGCACGGTGTTGTTGTTGGCCGTGCTCGTGCGCGCGGACGCCAGATCGCCCTTGAGCTTCTCGATCTGCTCTCGCTGATACTTCACTTCCGTGCCGAGCGTCGCGGTCTTTTTCGTCTCGGCGACCAGTGCGACCTCAGCCTCGGCCGCACGGCCCTCGGCCTTTTGCAATTCACCGCGCAGCCGGGCGATTTCGGTGTCCTGCGCCGTATTGGAATTGACCGCCAGCTTCGCCATGTCGGTTGATTGGGCGAGCTGCGCCGTCAACAGCGTTTTGTCCTTTTCGGACTTGGCGAGCGCTTCGGCGGCCGTGCCGATTTTTTCGTCGCGGTTTTGAATATCCTTCGTCAGCTCACTCTGCTGCGCGCGGGCCGAGGCGTCGGTTGCTGCCTTGCTCGCAAGCGCAACATCCAGCGCCGATTTCATCGCCTCGCGCTCAGCTTTGGCGAGATCGGTCGATGATTTCAGGGCGGCGACTTCGGCGTTCTTGTCCTGAACCCGATTGATGAAGGTGATCATGCCCGGCACAAAGGTCAGCACGCCGACCACCAGAAGCACGACAAACAATTTCGTAAGAGCGCTCAAGGTTGGCTCCTGGGACAGGGGTGTCCGTCAACGGTGTGAAACATCCATGGAGAGCTTCGACGCAATGCGACAGCCTCGGAGCGTGACGACTATTCGCCCATCGCGCCGGACCCGTATGCTACCGCGATGCCGGATTGTGTCAAGTTTTAAGTGCTCCTGCCCGGCCATCGACACTTCGTGCCAACTCGTCACAAATCGCGCCGCCAGCGGCAATTGCCGCAGCTTTTCGGGATTTCCTGCTCCGCCCGACCGCCGATCTAAAATGCTCGGATAAACTTTGTGATTTACCACCCGATTTGCCGCACCTTGCAGCTTCCTGGCCGATATAATTCAAAGCGCGGCAGCCCGCCGCGTTTCGAAGAGGTTGCCATGCACCGAAGACCAGAACAATCATCCCCTCGCCTGCTTTTAGTCGCCATCGCCGCGGCGCTCGCCACCTGCGGAAACGCAAACGCGCAATATCGCATCGACCCGAGCCACACCAACGATGCAAACAACCGCATCGGATCCGGCGGCTCCAACGATGCCGGCGGTCAGGCCGGACCCGGCGTCACGGCCGATAACATCTTTTATGGCAACGTCACCCGCGGTTTTGGTTTTCGCGGCAACCTCTCCACCCGCGATCCGCGTGCCTTCGGCGACCGTCTTCCCACCAACGACATCAACGCCTTCCTGCGCAACTCCACGGGCCTGAACGAAGTGCTAAATTCGCCGAACAATTACGCGCCGCAACCTTACTACCCGATTCAGAACGCGGCGCCGCCGCCGCCCGGGTTTGAATATCGCCCCGGCATCGGCGGATATGTCCCTTCCGCCCCAGCACCCGTTCAGCCGCAACCCTACGACAGCCGATTGAACTACCGCCTTGATGTCCCCAATTCGCTTCCCAAACCCGGCGAGTTGGCGCTGCCAGGCCAGGTCGATCCGCGCGCCGATCGCCCGGGCGTACTTCAGCCGGCCAACGGTTCGTCGAAGATCAACCCTCCAACGTTCGACAGCACCGCCGCGCCAAGCGGCGCGCCGATTCGTCTCGATCCCGCAACGCTCGATGCTGTCCGACGCGAATTGCCGCAAGATGCTGGTAGCGACCTCCCCACTGATAAGACAAAAGCGCCCCAACCCGGCGTTGTGAGCAAGAAAGAAGCTCCGAAATACAACGGGTTTGAAATCGACCCGCGCCAGTCGCTAGCGCCGCGCGCGATCGGCGAAGATGTAACCTCTCACGCCATTGCTCAGCAGCCGCTGGATTACAACGCAGTGACGCTTGGCATGATCGCCGCCGAAAAGTCGGGCGCAGCGCCGGCCGTTAAGCAAAGCAAGCAATATGCCGCGATGCGCGACCGGCTGGATGAACTCTACACCGCGCGCCTCAAAGAAGACAAAACATTTTCCGACGCGGTGGCGCGACTGCAAAAGGCGCGCAAGGCGCGATCCGATACGGCGGGTCCATCCAGTGCGCCCGCCACGCCGGAATCGGTGGGCATCGTTGATTATGGCCGGATGAGCCGCGAACTGGTCGAGCAATCGCGCCGTCGCGATCGGGCGATCAGTGCCCGCCAGCCAGTTTCGGAAGGCGGCTTTGCCGAGCCGCCCAAGCCAGTGGAAGTCAGCAGCCTCGCCAGCGGCGTCGAAGACACGCGGCTGGAAAAAACACTCGCCGAAGCCGAAAAGCTGATGAACGCCGGCCAATGGGCCAAGGCGCTAAATGCATACGACCTCGCGGTATCACTGGCGCCCAACTACGGTCCGACATGGCTCGGCAAGGCTCACGCCGAACTGGGCTTTGGCTATTACAACCGCGCAGATGAGCACATCCGCCAGGCGCTCAGCGCCGATCCCACATTGCTCATGGGGCGGTATGACCTCCTGAAAATGATGGGGCAGGAACGCGTCTCCTTTATCGTCCGCGACCTCAAAGACCTGGCGACAAAACAGCCGACCGAGCCCCGCCCGCTCTTCCTTCTGGCGTATCTCGCGTACAACACCGGCTACGAAAAGGCGGCCGCCGATTACCTGGCGCGCGCCGAGGAATTGGCCGGGGCGCGCGATCCGTTTTATCGACTCGTGCGACAGCACTGGCGTCTCACCGACGCGACGACGAAGCCCGCCAAATAGCTGCGCAAGCCGCCCCGCCTCAAGTATTGAAATACAATGTGCCCGCTCGACGGGCAACGAGTTCGTGTGCTGCAAAATGTTCGCCACCGCAACGCAAACCGCCGCGCGCGATGTCCTGTCGGCCACCAAGCGCCGGCGAACGCATCAGCGCGTAAAATGAGCCGCGGCCAGGGTGAGCCGCGGCTCGAAATTCCCCGTGATGGGGAATTGCCCGGGAGGGGTGACCCGGGCTAAGGGGGCTTGTCCGTTGAGGAGATTTCTGCCGGCGGCAAAAATCGCGATCAACGCAAAAGGCTCCGGCATGCAAGCATCTCCGGAGCCTCCATCGGCCTTGTATCACAAGCGGCGTCCTCGGCACGTCCACTCCGGCAAATATATTACCTGCCAATCGCACCGCGACAACGCACATTTATCGGAAAGTCGAAAAAATTCCGCCCCCGCGCACTGCGTATCAATGTTGCTGCCAATCCAGCTCCACGCTGCCTGGAATGCCGTGATACTGGCGCGGGAAAACATAGTCTTTTCGCAGCGGATACCCCTCCCAATCATCTGCGAGCAAAATGCGGCGCAAATCGGGGTGCCCATCGAAGACGATGCCAAACAAATCAAAAGCCTCTCGCTCGTGCCAGTCGGCCGCCCGCCAAAGATCCGCCACGCTGGGAACATGTGGATTACTGCGCGGGCAAAACACCTTTACTGCAAAGCGGTGCCGCAGTTCGAAACTCCAGAGATCATAAACCACCGCGAGCGTTTCATCGGCGGCGTAGTCCAAACCGGAAAGACATTGCAGCCAGTTGAGTTTCAGCCGCTCATCGCTGTGTAGAAACTCCGCGAGGGCTCTCCAGTTGGCAGCTTCGATATGGATGCGCGGGTGCCGGCCATCGGGGTGGCGCTCGATTGCCAAATCCGGAAACCGTTGGTCGATCGATGCGACGATTTGCGCGGGTGTCATGGGTTGCATTGGCTCCGTTGGAAACTATACAGACGCGAACGCTGGCTTGCATATTCCGGCCTCCGCCGCCGTCGATCCGGATGGCAGAATCGGCCGGTGCCCACCGTGGACATCTGGAGAGACCCATGCAGATGCGCACCGCCCTGTTTGCCGCCCTGTCGCTGATCGTGTCAGCGCCTAAGGTGAAAGCCAACCACGGCCCGGGTACGTCAGGTGGCGGCAACCAGACCGCTTCCGGTGAAACGCTGAAAGCCGGCAAATTTGATCTGAGCCTTCGCGAAGATTACACCCGCTTCGATCACATCGGTCAGGACGAAGCAGAGCGCCGCGCCAGCCGCAGCGGCGGATTTGATGCGCTGGAATATGCATCGCTCACATCAATTTCTCTCAGCTATGGAATTACCAATGACCTGCAGGCCGGTGCGCAGATCGGTTATTATCACGGCAGCAATTTCATCGACGCCGAATCCGATGGTGTCGACGCCGAATCGGGCACAGCCGATCCAGAAGGCGTAAGCGATCTTTGGCTGACGGCAAAGTTTCGGGTTCTGCGCGGCGAATACGGAAATGTCGCGCTTCTCGCAGGCGTAAAATTGCCGACCGGCCGCCACAATATTCAACTGGACAATGGTGAACTGCTCGAGGCGTCAAGTCAGCCCGGCACCGGATCGTTCGACTTTCAACTTGGCGCCGCGTGGTCTCGATTTCTCACGCCTCGCATCACGGCCGACGCCAGCGCGATGTACACGCTCCGCACCGAGCACGACGATTTCAAAGTCGGGGACCGCCTCGATCTCGGGCTCGCAGCAGCTTATCGGCTGACCGAATCGATCAAGCAGTTTCCCAATTACATACAACGGCAAAACGTATTACTTTTGCCGCGAGGAATGCCGTGAATCATTTCTCAAAGACCCGACCGACTACATCAGACATTGACGCCGCGCCGCTTCACGCGCGACACCCACCGCAGCCGTTTTCACTCCATCGTATCGACCTCTCCCAGTATTCCAGCACGTCACGCGACGTATCCCGCCAGATCAGGCGGCGACAATACAACCCCGTCAAATCGGCTCAACGACCGCCCCCGTGCGCGCCGATTCGGCGGCGGCGTCAAGAACTCCCATCAGTCGGCGCATCTCGCCAAGTTTCACCACGGGCTCGGCTCGGCCAGCGAGCGCATCGGCGATGTTGTCATAAAACGCCCGCCAGCGGCCCGGCACGCCCTCGATGACACGCTGCCCATCGGCCGTGTACAGCGTGGCGCGATGTGCGGCATGGTCCGATTCCGCGGTGTCGATCTCTCCAGCGCGCATCGCAACTTCCTGCGGATCGACATCCTCTTTGGTCAGCGTCGCCTTCGTCCCGACCGCATACACGCGCGGCTTGGGGCTGCGGGTCATCGTGCCGACATCGCAGATGCCGGTCGAGCCATCAGCGAAGCTCAGCGTCACCATCGCGTGGCTCTCGACAGGCGATTCATTCCAGTCGTGGTGCATACGGCAATACACCCCGCGCACCGGCGACGTGAAAAGCACCAGCAGTTGATCCAGTATGTGCGCGCCCAGGTCGAGCAACCTCCCGCCCCCACGCGATGGGTCGCCGCGCCAACTTTTGCTGACGCCGTGGCGCTGCCAGTTCATTTCGATCCACCGTACATCCCCCAGCGTTCCATCTTCCATCGCGCGACGAAGCGTCAGAAAATCGGTGTCCCATCTGCGATTGTGAAAGACGCTCAACATTCGCCCTGCGATCGACGCAGCTTCAATCATCGCGTCGCATTCCGTGGCGTTCAGGCACATCACCTTGTCGGTGACAACGTGCTTGCCGGCGTTTAATGCGGCGATGCCGAGTCTGGCGTGCGTATCGTGCGGCGTGGCGATCACCACCAGATCCACGCGCGGATCGGCGATGGCGGCGTCGAACGAATCGAAGGTGCGGCAATTCTGCTCGGCGACGATGCGCGCACGCACGGCCGAGTCGCGTGCGGCGATGCCATACAACTCAAGCCCCGGCGACCGGCGAATCAGGTGTGCATGAAACGACCGGCCGGAAAGACCATAGCCAATGATCGCAACGCGGGGCCGATGGCCAGGCGGTAATAAATCCATGCGAGAGGAAGTGTAACGGTGGCGAATGTAACGCAAAGGGCACGGCTGACGAGCGATTGCCCATCAGTCGTGCCCACTTTCATTGCGTGGCGGCCAATTTCGGTGGCCCGCCGCGGTCGTCAACGTCGATCGCCCACTGCTGGCGATCAGATCTGCGCCGGCGGACCCGCTGGCGGATCGTTCGCCGGAGGAGGCACATCGCCACCGGCCGGGTTGCTGGCCGGGCCACGCCGTCCGCCCGGACCGCCGCCTGGGCCCTGATTCTCCGCGAGGCGTGCTTCCAGCTTCGCCCGCTGGTCATCGGTCAACACGGCCTTGATCTTGGTCACCGCCTCGTCGCCATTGGGCGCCGACTTCTGAAGTTCCTGCATCTCGGCGCGAATATCAACGCCGCCTGCATTTCCGCCGCCATTGCCGCCACGTGCGGCGCGGAAATCGTCCTGTATCTTCTTTAATTTGTCGGCGTTGTCGGTGCGCCATTTGTCGGTGGCTGCCTTCGTTTCGTCGCGTGCGGCCTGGATTTTTTCCTTCTGATCAGGCGACAACGTAAAAGTCGGCTCGAGATTCAACTCGCCCAACGCCACCACGACTTGCCCCAACTGTCCACCCGCTCGGCCGCCAAGCAAGCCTCCCTGTCCGAATCCGCCTTGCCCGCCGAATCCTCCCTGTCCACGTCCAAAGCCGCCCTGTCCCTGCTGCCCGCCCTGTCCGCCCTGGCCGCCCTGTCCAGCGCCGCCGGGTGCGCCCTGACCCTGACCTTGATTCTGACCAACTCGCCCGCGACCGCCACGCCCCGGTCGGCCGCCGTTGGCATTATTGTTGTTTCCACCATTTGCCGGGTCAGGCTGGGCGTTTCCGCCGCCGTTCGCCTGTGCGAGCGTCAGTGATGCATCCTTATGGCTGCTGGGCAGCCCGCCGATGATGAACGCCGCAAGAGCGCCCGTCACCAGCAATACAAGCGCCGCGACAGCGCTCAATGCGAGCAACTTGCGATGATTACCGGGCTTGCCAGCGCCGGACGTTGGGGGAGGTGTGGTGTTTGCCATGTGTCTTGCCTAAAAGAGTGTCGGATCTGTTCCTCTCGCCTCGCTTGACGGGGCAATCATGCCACGCCGCAGGCTGAGTCTATAACGCCAATTTCCGAATCATATTGTCTGGACGCCGCGGATTCCCGGCCGATCATAAAAATTTTGAACGCGCATAACCCAAAATGGCCTCGCCAGAGTTGAACCACCGCCATCGAATGTTCAGCTTTCAGGCCCGGCGATGTACAGTTTCGCCCATGCAAATTGTCGGGCTTCCGTGGTGGATCTGGGCCTACGGCGTGATGAGCCTGCTGACGGTCGTCGCATATGCCCGCGACAAGCTCGCCGCCGTCGGCGGCAAGCCGCGCATCTCCGAACGCACACTGCACCTGATGGCGCTCTTGTTCGGCTGGCCTGGCGCTCTGATCGCCCAACAATCGCTCCACCACAAAACCCGCAAAACCGCCTTCATGCTGACGACCCTGCTGATCGTCCTCATTCACGTCGCAGCGTGGGTTTGGCATTGGATCTGAATCCGCAAATGTTTCGCCGCGCCATCGCACGCGGAAGTTCACATCCTGCCCCTCTGCCGCTACACCGGTGAGGTTGGGTGGGGCAATGTCGTCATGCAAAAGCCCACGCCCCGTCCCTACCCCCGCGCACACGCGCTAGAGCGGGAATGAGCAGGAGCATGTGCGCAGCGGCGCGAGTTGAGTTCTGAGATGAGACGCCTCAGACCGCGCCGCTATCCCTTCACCCGCGCAATTTGCCCGCCCATGGCCGGACGGTGGGCCGCGGCCTCTTCGTCGCGTTTGGCGCCGATGAGCAGAAGAGGCGCGGCGATTGCGATAGATGAATACGTGCCGACCAGAATGCCGATCAGCAGCGCGTATGCGAAGCCGTGGAAGCCACTGCCGCCGTAAACGTACATCACAAACAGCACGACCAGCGTACAGCCGGCCGTCAGGATCGTGCGACTCAGGGTCTGGTTGATCGAATCGTTAATGAGTTTGCGACTGAGATGCCCGAACCTTCCGCGGTTTTCGCGGATTCGGTCGAACACGACAATCGTGTCCACCATCGAATATCCCATGACCGTCAACACGGCAGCGACCAACGTCAGGTTCATGCGGAACGGTTCGATCAGCAGAATCTTCGCCAGCCAGGGGGTATGGTCGCTGATGAGGTGCGTCAGGCCGATACATCCGATCACCAGCGCCACGTCATGCA
>JBBQCK010000091.1:0-8126 GCA_038318605.1 Tepidisphaerales bacterium
TGGCCTGCTGGGGGGCTATATGTACGACAAAATGAGTGGGAGCCATCACACCGGCGCCGCGCCGCTGGATGGCGGCACAGATGTACCGCCGTCCGGCGGAAATTTTGCGCCGGGCGATTCGGGTTTCAGTGCCGGAAGTGATTTTGAATCGAATGATCAAGCTTCAGGCGCCGGCGGGGATTTCGATGGGGGCGGCTTCGATGGCGGCGGCGGTGATTCCGGCGGAGATTCGGGCGGTGGAGATTTCTGATTGGCCGGGGGTGTACGAGCTGCGCCACCGGCCGCGGCCGGCGTTCGTGTGCCCGCTCCGACCATCGTCAAAGCGAAACGCCGACCTGGGCAAAAAGCCCTGCCGCATTGTCGCGATAGAGCTTTTGAAGCACCTCGGCAGGTAGCGCCAGGCCGCGCAGCTCGGGTTGTGCATCCGGCGGAAGATCCGGATCGAAGATCGGGCTCGGACCGGTGTAGGCGGTTTCCCACAGTTTGCGATGGCACCAGAAGCGCGAAGCGTAAAAATCAAAATCGCGAGAGTCGCCGCTCACCTGATCCGATCCGAAGAGGATGCGATCCTGATTGTGGATGAAAAACTCGCGCGCCTCGTCGCGCCGCGCCGAGACCTCGCGCACCATCCAGCGCGTCGCCGAGCAATCGAGCCACAGATGCGGGTAGATGTCGAGCAGTCGCTGAAGGCGGGGAAGGTTTTCGGGATTGCCGCCAAGATGCGCGCCGATCCAGGGGTGGCCGGCATGGTCGGCCAGCGCACGCTCCCACATGTCGTAATGGGCCTCGCGGGTGCCGAAGGTTTTGCAATCGGTGTAGCGGCCGCAGTACCACGTATCCGGGTCGCCTACGTGGGTCATGACGATCATGCCGCGGTTGGCCGCGTCGCGCAGCATGTCGCGTATTTCCGGGGTGTCGAGCGAGCGGCGACGCGTGTGCATGGTCTGCGGCGCCATGTGAAACTTCACAACGCGGCTGCCGAGGTTGTAAAACGCGTCGATGCGCCGCCGCCAGTCGTGCAGGTCGGCATTTGGATTCATCCAGTCGGGCACGGCGATGAAATGAACCCGCCGTCCCCATCGGCGCTGCAGGCCGATGGCCTCCTCCAGCGGCCCCATACTGAAAAAGGTGTCGATGCCGTAATGATCGGCGGCCTCGAACCAGATATTCGCATGCCGCGCCGCGAGGATATGGCAATGCGCATCGATCACCGAGCCGCGAATGGGCGGCCGCGCCCATGGGCGGTGAAAGTCGAGGTTAATGAGATTGTGGTCGGGCGGCCGAGGAGCGGGCGCGACGGTTTCCGGCGGGCGAGGGGTGGTGGAGGCGGCGTTCATGAGGTAGGTCGTAAGGCCGGCGATCGAGGCCGGCCGTGAATCCATAGCGTATGCGAGGGTGGGCGGTTGATCCATGGAGGGGGGCGATTCGGAATTAGGCATTAAGAAGCGAGAGGGATTTTTTCAGCGATTTCTTGTCGGTGAATGCTCGGTGGCGTGGGAGGAGCGCTTTTTCATATGCGCTGCATAGCGCTGCACGAGGTTGGCCGGTTGGTGTTCGAGGCAGCGCACGGCGCGGCGCGTTTTTTCCGAGGCGCTGCATAGCGCTGCGGGGCGCTTGCATGGGGTTGGCCGGTTGAAATGGAGGGGCCTTTGGCAGGGGGGTTTGCCAGGTTGGGGCTCCGGATGGGGAGCGGTCGGCCGGGCGCGGGGTGCGCGGACCGGCGTTATCGAACAATTATAGAACTGTCCAATTGGGAATAAAACGGGAACTGGGTGAAATGTTGGCGGGGCGGGGGAGCGGAAGATTCACCACGGAGCCTCAGCGGCACAGAGAAGAGGGGGAGGGCCGTGGCGGGCGCGATTTTGGCGGGTTGGCGCGGGCGGGATTTGGGGCGTGCAGGACAATTGGGAACGGGAAATGAGCCTTTGAATGCCGTCGCTGCGAGTGGCTGTCATCCACTCTTACTTCGGTGGAGTCCACCGGTACATCATGATGTTTGCCCATGCGGCGTTCTCAAAGAGCACGATGTATTCCCCATTTTTGCGGCGGAATGCAGTGCATCCATATGCGGCATCGACCTGCCCCGCGCTGCCAGTCCATCCGTTGACATTCTGCTTCAAGGTTCCCACAAGTTCTCCGGAATCCTTGCGCAGAATGCGGCAATGCCCGTATCCATAGAGGATGAAGAGATAGTCGCCGCTGCTGTTCAGGGTCAACGCCGTTCCCCCTCCGTAGTTGGTGTCGGGCGTGTACTCCTTGTCGTTCATCGGCAGCGCCTTCTCCCACGCCATTGTCCTCCTGGTGGTAAAGTGGTCGTACCGGACCACCTTGCTGATGTAGTTGTCGTGTCCGGTGTTTCCACCGGCATACAGGACATCGTTCGCGGAATCGTACTCAATGCGGCGTACGTACTGGGGGGACGCAAACTCGGGCAGGGTATAGGTGACAACCGAGTCCGCGCGCCAGATCGGGTTGCCATGCTTGTCCAGTCCGCCAAATGGATAGCGCACAACGACATTCTGCTTGCCATTGTCTGTCGTGAGACAGTCGCCGTTTTTGGCCAGACACCAGTACTGGTTGTACATCTCATACTTGGGATACTCGTCCCACTTCTTGGGCGAGGGATCGTAGAAGCGGTTCACCTTTCCACTTCCCGTACCCATGCTGACCGACGGTACGACGACCTCTCCGTTGGTTGCTTTCTCGATTCGGTAGAGTTCGAACATATACCCGTTCTGCGAACTGCGCCCGATGAACGTCTTCCCTGCAATCTTCCACACGCCCATGCCCAGCGACCGTTCGCCAACGTCGGAGTTCTGATCGACGCGCGGATCATTGGGGTACGCAAAGCGGTTCACCGTATAACCTGTCAACGACCATTCGGAGCCCGGAACGGTCTTGGTGTAGTCGAGTGAATAGTGGTGGAATTTGGTGTAGGCCTCTGTTTCATTGTCCGGATCGATCCCGCCGCAATCCAGCGATGTGCCGGCGACGACGCGCCAGATCAACTTCCCTGACGTATCCCACTTCTCAATGCAGTCACCCCAGAACGTGCCGTAGACACAGCCGGTGTAGATGCTGCCCTTGTCGTCCACGGCGATTGACCTGATCCAGTGCAGTTTGGCCGACTTGGTGAATGCTCCGGCTGTCCCCGCATAGATTCCCATCTCTTCGCCAAAGGTGCCGACCTTGGCAGGCTTTCCACCAACATCGTAAATCCAAATTTGCGAATGCTCGTTAAGGCCACCCACAAGCAACTTGCCGTCGTTGGCAAATGCCAAGGACAGCGGCTTCTTAAAGTCAGTAATGCGCGGCCCCGGGGTCCCGTCTGGCGAGAATGATTGGACGAACTCACCCCACCACATGGGCCCGGTTGTGGGCTCCTGATCGCTTGTCCGATCCCAGATGACGACCCATACGTTGCCGGCCCTGTCCACTGCAAGCCGCGTGGGCTTGTTGCAATTCCAGCTACGTTCCTCGGCCATCGTGGCAAGATTCAGAACCCGAATCTTACCCATGCCGTAGTCGCTGACGTACAGTTTTCCGTTGCTGATGCACAGGCCCTGTATGTTGCCCGCCTTTAAGAAGCGTTCGTAGGTCCACTTGCCGCCATGCGGGGCGCGGAGAATGCCTTTGCCGGAGGAACCGAAGTACACAAAATCATTATCCGCGGCGACCGCTGACACCGGGTCGCCAAAGCCGGTGTCAAACCGGTCATAACGGGCGATGAAATCGCCGTTCGCCGCGTTGTAGGTGGCCCCTCCACCCCACGTCTCAGCGTAGCCCGCGCTGAATACGTGGCCGTTGGGGCTCACGCAGATATCGTGCAATGCCTCGGTGACATTTTTGTGTCCTTCCGCGTCCATGTAGCTGTTGCCCAGCCATGAGGTGAGGAGTGTTCCGGACGGAAGCGTTGGCGTCTCACCCGAAGCGGTGGTGGCGATGGCCAACAGCGCAACAGCAAATGCGGCCAAACGTGGTGATGGATTCATGAGAGGACCTTTCCGACATTCGCCACCATCGGGGTGACAGGCCCGAGCAAATTAAAGAGGGGTGCCAATGTTTGAGGGGCCGGACCCGCTGCCGTCCACGCTTAACGCATCTCGCAAGCCGTGCAGTTCCCCGGCCGTTTCGGCCGGCCGCGTTGACGGGGATTGGCTGCATCCGATCAGGAGCATTACCGCCACGGGCACGAAGCGTCGTTTGCGCATGAGGATTGTACTCAGCTTGTCGGTGAGTCTGTCCATTTTACACCGGTCCGAGTGTCGGACCAAACTTCTCGGTACTTGTCATCGTTGGCGTGGGGCGGTCGTATGGATAGCATCGCAAAGATGCCCCGCGAGCGACGATGGAACATTTTGCCGGCCGACGCGAGAGGGGCAGAGCTGGCGGCTCGGCTGCGGACAAGCCCGCTTATCGCACAAATGCTTTTGAATCGGGGGATTTCGACATTCGAGCAGGGGCAGGCGTTTTTGACGCCCTCGCTGAACGACCTTCACAACCCGGCGCTGCTGCCGGGCATCCAGCCGGCGGCGGAGCGCATCGCCCGGGCGATTCGGGATGGCGAAAGCATCGTCATCTATGGCGACTATGACGTAGACGGCATCACGGCCACCGCGATCTTGTGGCATGCGATCAAAGTTCTTGGCGGCAATGTGGATTACTACATTCCCCATCGCATCGAGGAGGGCTACGGCGTCAACGCAGAGGCGATCACGCAGCTTTGCGAGGCGGGGCACAAACTAATCGTCACCGTTGATTGCGGCGTGACGGCGATCGACGCCGCGAAGATCGCGCGAGATCGCGGGGTGGATCTCATCATCACCGATCACCATGAATGGAAGCATCGCGCAGCGGATAAGTCGGCGGCCGACCTGCCCGAATGCCATGCGATCGTGCATCCGCGGCTGCCGGCATGTGGGCAGGCGGCGTATCCGAATCCGCATCTCTGCGGCGCGGGTGTGGCGTTCAAACTGGCGTGGGAAATCGGCAAGGCAACGAGCGGCGCGGCGAAGGTTTCCGAGGAATATCGCGCGTTTTTACTGGAGGCGACGGCGCTGGCGGCGCTGGGCACGATCGCGGATGTGGTGCCGCTTAAGGGGGAAAACCGGGTGCTGGCGCACTTTGGCTTGAAGGGGCTTGTGCATTCAAGGCTGACGGGTATTCAGGCGCTGCTGGCGAGCGCCAAGCTGGCCGGCAAAAAGCTTGATGCGTATCACGTCGGGTTCCTGCTGGCGCCGCGGCTGAATGCATGCGGGCGCATGGGGCATGCGCGGGAGGCGGTGGAGATGCTGACGCGCGCGGATCGCGCGCAGGCCGACAAAATCGCGGCCGATCTCGAACGCAGCAACCGCCAGCGCCAGGCGATTGAAAAGCAAATCGCCGAACAGGCAATCGCGCAGGTGGCTGAGCGCAACATGGATCGCGACGACTGCCGCGGCTTCGTGCTGGGGATGGAGGGGTGGCACGCCGGCGTGATCGGCATCGTGGCGTCGCGGATCGTGGGACGCTTTCATCGGCCGACGGTGATGGTCGCGCTGAACAATGGTCATGGTCAGGGATCGGGGCGAAGCATCGCCGGCTTTCATCTTGCCCAGGCGCTGCAGGCTTGCGTGGGACATCTGCAAGGCTGCGGCGGACACGAGATGGCGGCGGGGCTTTCGATGGACAGCGCCAACTTCGAAGCATTTCGCAATGCCTTTGAGAAGTATGCGATGACGCAGGTATCCAAGGACATGCTGCGGCCGGAATTGCGCATCGACGCCGAGGCCGAGATAAAGGATGTAGGCAGCGCGTTGATCGCCGATCTGGAAAGGCTCGGCCCATTTGGACAGGCCAACGCGCGCCCCATGTTGTGCTGCATGGGCGTCGAGGTGGCCGCCCCGCCCCGGCGGGTTGGCGCGGACCTGAGCCATCTGCAGATGACTGTCAGACAAAACGGCAAGTCGCTGCCGTGTATCGCGTTTCGCATGGGAAACCTCGCGGAACAACTTTGCACCGGCCAGAAAATTGACATTGCGATTGAGGCGGAAATGAACGAATACAACGGCCGCCGAAGCGTACAACTTCAGGTGCGGGATATTCGATTTGCCGGGCAGGTGAATCGAACCGAGTCAGCAGGCGTGGATGCGACCACGGCGCCGATGATGAGGTGATGCGATGATGGGCCGCGCGTCTACACCCCGCGCGCCTCGACCAGTTCCACCACGTTTCCGCCGGGGTCGTGGAGGAAAAGGGATTCTTCGCCGGGCGTCAGGCCCTTTTGGCGATCAAAGGGGATTTCAGCTTCGATCAGTTTCGCTTCCTCCGCCGCCAGCGAGCGCACCTCGATGCGCACCGGCGTGTAGCCCTTGCGTTCGACAGGCGCTTCGCGGCGTTCGATGCGCAGCATGAAGTTTTCAGCGCGGTAGATCTGACAGCCGGGATATTCAAGTTCGGGGGCGCGCTCGAAACCGAGAATCGCGACGTAGAGACGGTCCATCGCCGCCTCGACGCCTTCAGGTGCCAACGCCATAACGTCGGCGATGCTCACGAGGCGCACTGGCAAGGGCTCGGGCATGCGCGGGCGGCGATCGTCGCTGGGGCGAACCCGGGCCGACGACGCCTCCAGTTCGATCGCGTCGATCTTGATGCTTGCGCGCTGGCTCATCGGGCCCGCCTCACTTTCCTTCGCCCCAGTTGTGGCCCCAGCCGGCTTCGGCCTTGAGCTTTATCTTCAATTTCATCGATTCTCCCGCGCGAACCATTTCCTCCTGAATACGCTGCGCTTCCTGTTCCACGCCATCGGCGGGCGTTTCAAAAACAAGCTCGTCGTGAACCTGCAGCAGGAGCCGCGTTTGGCTCTTTTCCTTTTGCAACCGCCGATGCACGTTCAGCATGGCGATTTTGATCAGATCGGCGGCCGTTCCCTGCACCACGCTGTTGATCGCCACCCGCTCGGCGGCGTTGCGAATCGAGAGCACGCCGCTGGTGATGTCGGTGATCGGCCGTCGCCGGCCGAGCAGTGTTTCAACATAACCCTGGCTTCTGGCGGCCATGACACATTCATTAAGGAATCGCTCGATGCTCGGAAATCGTTTGTTGTAGGCGTCGATCAACTGCTGGGCGGATTGCTGGTTCAGTCCATCGATGCGCCGTGCCAGTCCGTATGCGCTGACGCCGTAGATGATTCCGAAGTTGATTGTCTTTGCCTGCCCGCGTTGATCCTTGGTGACCTCCGCGAGCGGCACGTTGAATACCTCGGCGGCGACGGTGCGATGGATGTCTTCGTCCGCCTCGAATGCCCTCATCAACGCCGGCTCCTGCGTGAAATGCGCAAGCACACGCAATTCGATCTGGCTGTAGTCGATTGTCAGCAGCAGATCGCGGTCCGGATTGCCGGGCACAAACGCCAGCCGGATGCGTCGGCCTTCATCGGTGCGGATGGGGATATTCTGCAGGTTCGGATCGCTGCAGCTCAGCCGGCCGGTCGAGGCGCCGGTCTGGTTGAAGCTTGCATGAAAGCGTTGGGTTTGTGGGTTGAGATAATGAGTCAGGTTGTCGAGATAGGTGTTCTTCAACTTCACCAAGCTGCGATATTCGAGCACGAGCTTTGGCACCGGATGTTCGCCGCTCAGTTTTTCCAGAACCTCGACATCGGTGCTCGGCCCGGTTTTGGTCTTCTTGACGATGCGCAGCTTGAGCTTGTTGAAAAGTACATCGCCGAGCTGCTTTGGCGAATCGGGATTGAAATCAGCGCCGGCCTCGCGTTTGATCAGATCGCGCAGCGCATCGGCACGATGGCCGAGCACTTCGCTTTGTTCGCGTAGCATCGATTCGTCGATGGCCACGCCGTTGTGCTCCATCTCGGCCAATACTTCGATGAGGGGGGTTTCGATCTCGTCGCTCATCTGGCGCAGTGCCGGGATGGCGTCGAGGCGCGGCCGGATGTAGTCGGCCAGCCGAAGGGCGATGTCGGTGTCCTCAGCGGCATACGTCGCCACGCGATCAACCGGCACGCGATCCATCGAGGTCTGATCCTTGCCCTTGCCGAGCAATTCGCTGGTGGGAATCTTGCGGAAGTTGAGCAGGTCCATCGCCAGGCGATCGATTCCATAGCCGTTGCGCCCCGCGTCAAGTAAAAAAGC
>JBBQCK010000092.1:0-8011 GCA_038318605.1 Tepidisphaerales bacterium
GGGCTATTCGCGCGCCAGTCACGGGACACGCCAACAACGTTGCGGCATGGGCGGGGTTCCTCGCCGTATTCACCGCGTTGTGGATCGGAACACTCGAGATAATGCGCGCGGGCGAGGTGTTTCTGCTCGACCATATTGCAGTTCAGGCCGCGCTGTCCATCTATTGGAGCATGTTCTCCATCGTCTGCGTCCTGATCGGGTTTCGCATTCGAACTGCGCCGCTCAGGTATTTCGGCCTCACGTTGTTTGCGATCACCCTTTTAAAAATCGTGCTCGTTGACCTGAGCAATCTGAGCACCGGCTACAAGTTTCTTTCGTTCATGGGCCTTGGCTTGCTGCTGTTGGGAACCTCGGTGCTCTATGGACGGGTAAGCCCTCGACTGCTCAAGAGCGAACCAACGCCCGACATGGAAAACCAACCGTGATCCTGAACTTATAGGCGCATCACGCATGCGCCGGGGCCAATCTGGTTCCACCCAGCCGTTTAAATCGCGCATCTCGCCAAAGTGCTGCGCAGCTCGTCATAGAGTTGCATGATCCCCTGAGGTACAACGCGGATTTCGCCGATGACCGAGATAAAATTCGTGTCGCCGGCCCAGCGCGGCACCACGTGCTGATGTAGATGGCCGGGCAGCCCCGCACCGGCGCATCGGCCGAGATTGATGCCGATATTAAATCCCTGCGGGCTCATTGCCTGTTTCAACAGCCCCACGCAGCGTGTCGTCTGAACCTGCAAATCCAGCATCTCGTCGGGCGTAAGATCCTCGAGCTCGGCCTTGTGCAATCTCGGCGCGATGAGCAGATGCCCGTTTGTATACGGATAACGATTCATCATCACTATCGAATGTTCGCTTGCCCACAACACGAGCCTCTCGCGGCAAAACGCGGCATCGTCCAAGCCTGCCGCATCGCAGACAAAGCAGGGGCCCCCCTTGTCGAGCGCACGGATGTAATCGATTCGCCACGGGGCGAAAAGACTCGTCGAGTCCATGGCGGGATGGTACGAGGTTCGTCGTGCCCCGGCAATTTTGCCCCATACCGCACAATCAGTGCTCGCGAGTTCAATGCCCGCCTCCGGCTTTCGCGCAGGCCGCGATGTCCCTATAATTCGGCTGATTCTGCCCGACTAAAATTTTGCCGAAGGGATCGTCATGCTTCGTCGTCGATTTGGTAACAGCTCGCTTGAAGTTTCCGCAATCTCAATCGGCTGCTGGATAGTCGGCGTGGATTGGTGGGGGCATTACACCGACGAAGCGGGCGTGAATCTGTTTCAGTATGCCTACGACCAGGGGATCACGTTTTTTGACAACGGTGATGCGTACGGCAATGGCCGGGCAGAGACGGTATTTGCAAAGTTCGTCAAGCAGGTCGGTCGCGACAAAATCGAAATCGGCTCTAAATTCGGCTACGACTTTTATTCCGATCCCGGCGAGGAAGGTTCGCATCGCGAACGCAAGCAGGATTTTTCACCCGCCTTCATGCGCCGGTCGCTCGAAAAATCACTTCAGCGCATGCAGATAGACGTCATCGATCTCTACATGGCCCACAACATCAAACTGCCGCAGTTTCGCGACGATATTTTTGCCGAGCTGGGGAAACTGCGCGATGAGGGAAAAATCCGCGAATGGGGTGTGAGCCTCGGCCCGGCCATCGGATGGCGCGACGAAGGCTTCAGAGCCATGCTCGATCACGATGCCAAAGCCGTTCAGACCGTCTACAACCTGTTCGAGCAGTCGCCCGGTCGCGAATTCGGCGACACGGCCCGCACCACGCAATCCGGCATTCTTGCCCGCGTGCATGACAACAGCGGCATCCTTAAGGGCCGCATGTCGAACCAAACCATCATTGGCAACAACGACCATCGCAAATTTCGCGATCAGTCGTGGAAGGTTTTTGGTCTTCGTAAGCTTGAGCAGGTTCTGCCGTTCGCCGAGCGGCAGGGGGATCATATTCACACCTACGCGTGTCGGTGGCTATTAAGCGATCCGAATGTCACCAGCATCACCGCAACGCTGCTCAACGAAGAGGAAATTCGCGAAGTCGCGGAAGCCGGACGTCGCGGGCCGCTTCCGGCAGCTGATTTGGTCGAACTACAGCGCCTGTACGACGCGGATTTCAATCTCGGCGATGATGCGCACCCCTGCGATCTGAAGAGCAGCTCCGAACCCAGCGGCAAGACGCGCAGCGGCTATGTGCCTCCGCCGGTGATGATCGCCTGATTCACGTATCAATAACGCCGGCCTGGGATGTTGCGCCGTCAGTGATGTGGCAGGTGCGCCCAGATGGAATAGCCCGCAATGGCGAATATGCAGGCCACAAGTGCACAAATCGTGGTCGCCCAGAGCCATTGCGCCGCGCTAAAGAGCGCCAGGGCAAAGCGCGACACGATAGACCCGCGCGCGATTGCTCGGTTCTCACAAAAGTTTGCGCCCGCGCTCCATGCGAGCCGATCAATCGTGCAAAGCGCCGGCAGCCGACGCGTCGCGAGTATCGAAAGCGCCGCGTCGCGATTTCGCAGAACATGGCCCCGCAGCAGACGGACATGGCGCTCTCGCCGATTCGGCATCAACTTCACAAAACGCCGCACGGCGGCACCATCCCCCACGTGGAACGAACGGCCGATCGGCGCGACGAAAGCCCGTAGAAGGGCTCGCGCATAATTCACCCGATCGCGCAGAAAAATGATCGACTCAAATCCCGACGCCGCGACGACGCGCTCAAAACCGCTCCAATTGGCCTTCATCGACTCAGGTGTCAGCAGGACAATCATCGAATGCGATGCGCGCAGGCGCTGCCGCAGCAGCCGCGACAGGTGCCGCTGGTCGCGCACGCTGAGCAACTGGTCGAGCAGGATGCACTCCATTCCAGCGCGGGTCATTTCATCCCGCAATGCCAGTGCCTGGCGAAGGTTGTTGTGGTTGTAGCAGAGAAAGACGCGCTCGCCACCGACGCCCACACTGCCCCGGCGCCGGCCGGCACTGCGACTGTTCGTGAAAAAACCCGGTGATGCCACGATCGCCAGTGCCGCCGCCGCCAGTGCCGCGTACGCCAGACCGTCTTCGCGGATGAACTGCTGTGCAACTGATGAAAGCCAGTGCAAATCATGCAGCCGACCCAAAAGTGGCCGGCCATCGGTCGGCGACGGCAAATAAACCGGCGCAAGCGTGAGTATGCCCGCGCAGGCGTCGAGATAAAATTCCGCCCGGGTGCGCACCGATTCCCAGCCCGGCCCGTTGGCGATGCGTAGATCGATGCGCAGTGCAGTCCATGCGGCGCCAAGCAGCAGGGCGATCAGAAGTAGAAGATGCGTGAACCACCATCGCCCGCGCGGCCGGGTGTTTTGCGGTTCGCCGTGGGCGTCGCTGGTGAAAACTGCGAAAGTGTCCGCCAGCCGCGCAGTTGCCCGCGACGTTGCCATGCCACCCGCGCGCGGCTTAGGGGTGCGCCCGCCGGCGACAAATTTACCCGGTGGCGACTTCGAGCCAGCATCAAGCGCGCTGAACAGAAGATCATCGTGTTCGCCGTTGCGCTGCGGATCAGCGGGAACCTCGATATCCGCCGTTCCGTCGCGCCCATGAACTGCGTCGGGCAAATCCCAAACATGGGATGCCGGATGCGACCGCACCGATCGGGTCGCGGCTTCGTGCGGGGTGGTGGACTCTGTCCGCCGACTTGGGCGGACGGCGGAGACTTCCGTACCGTGCCGTTCATTCGGCGAAACGGTGGAGCCGGCCGCGCGCGCCGGCGTTTCGATCGTTTCACTTTGTGGGTTAGACGGTTCAATCCGTTCAGATCGATCCGCCGTGCGTTGCAGGCGGGCCTCGACTTCGCGCACATCCTCGGGCATCACGGGGCAGCCGCATTTGGGACACATGCTGGCCCGCGTGGAGATCGAGTTGCCGCACTCTGTGCAGGGAAACAACGCCATGGGTCTGCAGCAGCCTATCAAAGCCGCGCCGGCGGTTCCATTGCGAAAGACAAGCGCGCTATTTCGACGTCGATATCAGTGCGGAATCGATCCATCCGCCGCCCACAAGCCGATCCCCCTGATACAAAACCACCGCCTGGCCGGGCGTAATCGCCGATTGGGGCCGATCGAATGTCACGCGAACTTCATCTTCGTCGCTGCGCACCGCTGTTGCAGGCTGTGGCGCGGCGTTGTAGCGAATCTTGGCCTCGCACCGGATCGATTCGCCGATGCCCACATCCGCCAGCCAGTTTGTCTGATGCGCCACAAGCGCATCCCGCTCGAGCTTGTCGCGCGCGCCGACCGTCACCCGATTTGTCGCGACGTCGATGTCCAGCACATACAGCGGATATCCCGCTGCCAGGCCGGTTCCGCGGCGCTGGCCGATCGTGAAATGCTGATGTCCCTCATGGCGACCGACCACCTCGCCGTCGGGCGTCACCAACTCGCCCCGCGCAAAAGCCTCCGGTGCGCGCCGCCGCACGAGCGATGCATAATCCTGATCCGGCACAAAACAGATTTCCTGGCTGTCGGGCTTATTGAACACGGGCAGCGCCATTTCCTCGGCAATCGCCCGCACGGCTGACTTGGCATACCCGCCAATCGGCAAAAGTGTGTGGCGCATCGCGGTGCGGCTCATGCCAAACAGCACATAGCTCTGATCCTTGCTGACATCGACTCCACGAAAAAGTGATCGCTCGCCGGAGGCTTCGTCAACGCCGATGCGTGCGTAATGCCCGCTGGCGACATATTCCGCACCGACCGCCTCGGCATATTGCGCCAGCTTGCCGAACTTCAGCCAATCGTTGCATCGCACACACGGATTAGGCGTCCGGCCGGAATTGTATTCGCCGACGAAATAATCGATCACCCGCCCAAATTCCGCCTCGAAATTTAATACATAAAATGGCACACCGAGAATCCCCGCGACCCGCCGAGCGTCGGCCGCATCCAGAACCGAACAGCATCCTTGCTTGTGCTTCCCCGGCAGGTGGTCCTGACCGGCCGCCTTGAGCTGATCTACGGTTCCCCCGGCCTCCAAGTCCGTTTCACAACCCTGCCCATCAACCACCGCCACGCCATACGGCGATCCCAGCCGCATGAAGACCCCCATCACCTCATACCCTTCGCGCAGCAGCAGCGCCGCGGCCACGGAGCTGTCCACTCCGCCGCTCATCGCCACAACAACCTTGCCGCGTTTGCGACTCATGGACCTATTGTATCACCACGCAAATACCTCCGTCGCCAAGCCTGGAGACAGGCAACCCAGCCTTGCCATCGCTGACGCGGCCAGCGATCAAGCGGACCAGTAACTGAGGCCATTTGGCTAGCGAATCACCGCTTCGACTGATCCAAAATGACCTGCTTGACCTGATCGGCCGGAAGGTTCAGGGCGCCGTAGGCTTCAGAGGCGGCGGCGCGGACGGGGATTTTAACTTCGGTCTCCGAGTCCTTTCGCAGCGTGTCGGCCTGACCGTCGTCGAGCTGATTATTAAAGAACTTTGCGTTGGTCGCCAGTGATTTGAACAGGGCGATGCGGATGTCCTCCGGGCCGTTGGCGTCGGACGCCTTGGCAAGGAGGGTTGTTTGCACCTCCTTCGAATTCAAATGGCCGAGCACGCCCGCGACGCCTTTGACGATTTCCGGGCGCTGGTCGTCCAACGCCCCGAGAAGCGCCTGGCGCGCGGGCTGCAGATCAAATACCGGTGTCTTGCTAATCGCAAGGCGTTCGAGCAAATCGGTCGCCCGCAAGGCGAATTGTGTCGCCTGTTCGGGCGTAACCGCCACGCCGCCCGCCCGGCCGCGCGCGGCGTCAAAAAGGTTGCCCATGTTCTTTTCGTCGCCGAGCGTTCGCACGACCAACGCCAGCGGATCGCGAGAAAGATCGGCTTCCACCTGATCGTCGCCGACGACCACCTTCACGGTCCGCCGCATGCGGATCGAATCGCCGGAGGCGGCCATGAGACGGTTGCGGTCGGTGGCCGACACATTCGGGCCGACAAGAAGCACATCGACGCTGGGCATGGCGCTCACTCCGACCAGAGCAGATTCAACCGTAATACCACCCGCCGCTCCGTAGTTTGTTCCCTTGAGCGTTGCCAAAATTTTATTTAGGTCATCCTGTGAGGATGCCAGAACCAGCACGCCCGGCTTTCCGGTCTGAGCGATGGCCTCGACCAATGACGCGATAACCTGTTCCTGTCCGGTAAAGCCCTTTTGCGGTAACGATTGCGCATAGGCGCTGGCGGCTTTGAATCGCACGATTTTGTCGGTGCTCTGCAGAGCGCGGGTGAGCGGGGCGCTGACGTCGGAAAGGTTGCTCTGGCCGACGATGTCGTAGAGCGAATCGATCGCCCGCACCGAAACCGGCCCGTCATTGTCGCGCAACGTGCGCGTCAGCACCTGACTCAGGTAGGCTACCCCGGCCTGCGCGCCGTAGGCGTGCGCATCGGGTTTTTCCGGGCCGTAGGTTCCGTCCGATCCAGTCGCCGGCATCTCGGCTTCGCGCTTGTAATTGGAGGCCAGCCAAAGGCTCACCGCGTCGCCGCGCGAGCCATCCTGCAACAGGGCATATTCGGCCGCCCGCATTGCCATCACATCGTGAAAAATCTCTGGTGAAACCGGCTTGTCTGCGATGTTGCTGTCATTGACAAACCAAACATGCGACATCGCACCGCGCGAGGTGATCGCCGACTTTCCGTAGTAAAACTTTTCCGACAGGTCATACCACTGCTGAGCCAGCGTCGCGGCGTCGGCCTTGGCGCCCAGCCGCCGCAGGGCGTCATTGGCCGCTTCGCGTTCCGCCACGCCTGTACTGCTGTCAAGCGCAACGCGGGCGACGTAGGGAATCACATCAGGCACGCCCGATTCGCCGAGCACCCGCAACACGACCGTGCGCACGGCCGGATTTTTCACCTCCGTTGCCGCGACCAGCGGGTTGACGACGTCGCGACCCATCGCTACCAGCGCCTGCTCGATCGGCCACCAGAGCGATTTATTGTTCTGATCCTGCAGATAGCCGAGCATGATCGGCACGGCCAATTCACCACTGTCGCGCAGGCGGCTCACGCCATTGCGCAGGGCGCGATCACCCTTGTCCAGTCGCTCGATATTCTGGCGAATCCAGGCGGGGTCTTCCTTACGCGTGAGGAGGCCGTCGTTGTACTTTTGCAGCAGTTGCGGGGCGACGTCTTTGAGTTGGTCATTGTTCTGCAGACTCAGCATAAATTCGAATGGATCGAGTGTGCGGGCTGGTCCGCGGCTTGAGACAGCTTCCAGTGCCTCGACGAACTCGCGCGGCTGGGATTCGAGAAGTTTTTTTGCTTCCTCGACCGCCAGCGGGAAGTTGCCGGTATGAACGTAGAAGATGAAATTGTCGGCGGCGGTGGCTGCCGGATTGGCCGGCGCTTCTGCGGTGGGTGCCGTGGTTTCCTGAGCGGCGGCGGCTGTCGCATTAAAGATCAGTGTGCCGAACCCGGCACAAAACAGAGCGACGCCGAGTGAGCGCGCCAGCAAGGGCGCTGGCGAGCGGGCTGGTTGAATGAATGGGGAACTAGAACGGTCGAAGCAGCGGGTGTTAATCATGAGGTGCAGACCTCCAGGGAGTGTAAGCAATGGCGCACGGGTAGAATACCGGCCAGACCGCGCGCCAGTCAAGAAATCACCGGCCCGAAGCGGGCATTTTCAACGGCCGGTAACCCGCGCAATGTTCACAAAACCGCAAATTGACAGCAGTTGGCAGCGCCCCTATATTCCGCCCCTCGCATCGCCATCCGTCCGTTCAATCGATTACAGATACCAGATGGGCCAAACCGGCAGCGGCGCGTTGACCGCCCGGTCCCCGTGGGAGAGACCAGCACAATGTTGAAAATGATCAAAAAGCCAGCAAAGAAATCTGCATCGAAAGCCCGCCCCGTCAAATCCGCCAACGCGTCCAAATCCGCCAAGAGCGTCAAAGGCGGTAAAAAGGTCAAGCGCGTCTATTTCTTTGGCGCTGCCAAGGCGGAGGGCGGCGCAACGATGAAGGACCTGCTCGGCGGCAAG
>JBBQCK010000093.1:0-7992 GCA_038318605.1 Tepidisphaerales bacterium
GATTCGGATGTTCGCTGTGCGCCGGCGGCCGGCAACATCATCCGTATTGCACGGGACTCCTATCCTTTCTCGGAGTGGTGGGCCAGCCCCAATTGGCAGGCTGACTTCTGGTCCTCGATCATTGGATTGGCCTTCGCGCTATGGCTCATTTTCGGTTCGCGCGGCATCGTTCGCGTTGTGCTCTGGGCGCGAGCCGCGGCGGCAAGGCGCGGCGACGAAACGGCGGCCGGCTAACCACGCATTGACTTCGACGAGTTCTCTTCGAGCCTGACTTCGATGAGCTCAGTTGAATCGAACCTCAGAGCCAAAGGCAGTCGAGCCGCAACGGACTCTTCGACAAGCTCAGACCAGGCCGGCCGGGCGGTACACTCCGTATGGTCCCAACGCGGTTCAGCGCCCGGCCCGCCGTTGAATACTGATCCGTTATGCGACAAAGGAGTTGAACTATGGCACACAAGAAGGCAGACCCGGACGAGCTTCAACGACTGACCGCCCATTTCCGTTCGATGGGCGCATACCGCCCGGAATCGTGGGCGAGGTCCCAGCTTGAGGAAGGCTCCTCGCAGTTCGCGAGGTTTGTGTTCCTCCATCAAGCGTGGGATGCGATCATCGCCGACGGCGACACATCGTGGATCAAATCATGTATGGACGCAGCGGCGCGTTGTCCACGTGATCCGGGTTCGGGCATTGGACCCGCCCTCGAGCGGATTTTGGCGAGTGGCGTCGATCCGGCGGACTTGGCCGAGGTCGTCCGGGTCATGCAGTGGCAGGTGCTGCAAGCCATCGCCTATCAGTTGTCGGACTCGGGCGTCGTCGTCTATCCGTCCGACGACACTCCGCGCGTGAACTGGGAGCTATTCGAGATTGACGAAGACGGGCAGCCACTGAGCCCGATATGCTGTTTGCATGAGAGCGTTCTCGACACCGACCCAACTGGGCGGGAGATGCGGCCAAAGGGAGTCACGCGCTCCGGTTAATGCGGCCTAACAAAACACCGCAATGAATCGGCCTCGAGCGATCAATCCTGCGGCCCGTATCATCCCCTCATGGCGCGACGACTCCGGCTGGTCATTCCTGATCGGTCGATAAGCCTCTGGCCAGATTTCGGGGCGTCGCTCATTTTCCCGACGTGGTTGTTTGTCCGCAAGACAATGTCGCGGCGCTGCGGATTTCCGGTTCAGGTGTCCCCGAGAGCGCCCGCATAACCGGCCGTTGTAACGGACCGCGCGGCAGTCTCGGCTCTCGTCGAGCCGGCGCCTCGGAGCCAAAGGTGGCCGAGCCGGTCCGTTATTCAGATGGGAGAACTCGATGCGTGACAAGCGATTTGTCGCTGCCCATCGCGGCGGGCCATTGGTTCTGGCGAAGCATCGGATCCTCGCGGCATGGGCCGCCGACTGTGCTGAACATTTGCTGCCCATGTTTGAACTTCATAGTTCGGACGTTCGACCGCACGAGGCCATCGCGATCGGACGGGCCTGGGTGCGGGGTGAGGTCAAGACCGGGGTTGCAATGCGGGCGGCGGTCGCAGCACACGCCGCGGCGCGATTGACTGCTGACATGGCAGCCGCCGCCGTTGCAAGGGCGGCGGGCCACGCCGTCGCAACCGCCCACTTCGCCGACCATTGCCTCGGGCCAGTAATCTATGGCAATAAGGCGGTAGAGGCAGCCGGCGGGTCCACCGACGATGAACTGGCTTGGCAACTTGCTTGTCTGCCCGATGAAGTTCGGACTTTAGTAATATCCGCGATTGAGCAACGCCGATCAGCAAGACGGGTAGACCGGCCGGAATACAACGCAATTCAACGGACCGAACGGAAGTAACGATCCCTGTGAATCCAACGCCGCTCGGCGCCCGGCCGGCCGAAGAACGCTGATCCGTTAGTATACAGAGCCGATGACGCACTTCACTTATGAGTCGCCTCCGCCGGACGTACCGCAAGAGTTGTACGTGCAGAATATTCGCGCTCGCACGCTGATCGAGTTTGCCATCGAGACCGCGAACGCATTCCCGGAGCACGAATCGTGGCCGACCGAAGTCGAGCGGATCTCGAATTGGTACAAGGAACGGTTCTTCACCGGGCTGCTCTACGACATCAAAGAATTGTTCCCGGATGCGGCTTCTCGTCGATTTTGGTGCCGTGCGTTTCTTGATGCGGCGCGCGCAGTGTTCGACCGCAAATTGGGAAAGCACGAAAAACATTTCTGGCAGGTTCGATGCATCCACGAGCTTGCGACGATGGGAAATATGCTGTGGCACGCCGCGAGGGAGATCGAATTGGAGTGGGTCGGTCCCGAGCCGCGCGACTGGCGTGAGTTTGATGCAGACGCTCGCAGCGTGGACTGACCCAATACTGAACGGGACGCGGCTTCGTAAAGTCTTGAGGCCCGCTATCGCCGGTCGGCCTTCTTCAACAATTCATCCGCCCACTGGTCATCCTCCCCCTCAAGCGGCGGCACGCATGGCCGGGTGTAGTCGATTCGCCTTTCATACCGGCCGTTCAGATACGCATCATCCACCAGCGGCTGCAACGGCAATCGCACCTCCGGGTCCTTCTCACGCAATGGGATGACAATCTCAGGCAGCGGCGCGCGGATCGGCATTGGGTAGTAATAGACCGCCTCGGGTTCATCCGGCCGCCGCACCGCCGCACGGTACTGGGTGAACTTCAGCCCCGGCCACGCGTGCGGCCGAAGCAGGCCGACCCAGTCCCCTTCCCGCACCAGATCGATCTCGACAAAGTTGACGTTGGCCGCCAGCAATTCCTTCCGCTTGGCGCGAAACATCCGCAGGCCGTGGCCGGTTTTGTTGGATGGGCTAACAAACTCGATGATGGTGATAAGGCGGCCGCCGGCGGCCTCGACGATCCGCACAAACCGCTCCGTCGCCGGCTCCATGTCCACCACCAGCCGGATGGGTGCGTCAACGGCGGTCTCGGCCTGAACCGCCACGGCCACACCGCCCCCCTCCACTCGCGGCCCACGCCCCTCCAGCACCTGCACATCCGGACCGTAAGCGTGGTCCGGACCGTCCTCCGCCTCCACCAGGATGCGCTCCTCGGCCGCGGCGGCAAGGTCGGTGGGGAGCCGCTCGTTGAGTCGGTTTCGGCACCCGGCGATCAACGCCGTGTGTACATCCAGCCAGCGCTGCTCAAGATATGGGTCCATTCCAGGAAAAGGGCTGGGCATCGTAGATCTCCGACTCTGATTATACCCGGCATCTGCCCGCTAACCGTGCATCAATCGCAAACCCCATGGAATCGCCACGAGCCATACGCTAATCGTCGCGCACGACACCACTGTCGTCCAAAAAACGCAGTCTGCGGCCAGATCCGCTTCGCCGCCAAGCTCCATCGTCAGTAATAGCGTATTCACGGCCGTCGGGACCGCCGCCGTCAGAATCAACAGCTCCGCCGGCCACGGCCAGAGATCCAATGCCCGCGTTGTCGCTTCAAGCATTCCGCCCGAGCCATGCGCCATCGACGCCAGCGCATGTAATCCGTAAAGCAGCAGCCCCATTTGAATCGGCCCGGCCAGCAGGCGCATCACCAGAACGAAGCTGACGGGCTTCCATCTCGGCCGGCGCGGGCGATTAACAAGCTGCGCTCCCAGCGTCGCCAGCGCAATCGGCACCAGCCCGGCCGCGACATAGCCCGACGTCTTCATCAACACCGCCGGCAGCGCATGATGCTCTGGATCGAGCCGAATCCACCACCGCGCCGCCAGCGCGGCCGCCAGCATGTATACGAACGGCAGCTTCAAAAACGCCTTCGCCACGCCCCACATGCCGCGACGTTCGCCATGACCGCCCGCCAGCGCCACGCCCACGCCCAAGGTAAATGTCAGCAGGTTCAGACTCATCAGCACAAACGTCTGCACCGCCGACCCACGCTGGCCGTATGCCAGTTCCGCCAGGGGCAGGCCGTAATTGCCGCTGTTGTAAAACATTGTCGCCATCGCGCACGCCGACGTGGTCGAACGGCTCATGCGAAGCGCGCGCCCGACGCCCCACACCACCATGCCGATGGTGGTCACCTGCAAGACCGTCACCGCTACCACGCCCCCCATCGTCGCCCAGCCAAGGTCACTGCGGACGACCTTGTCGAACACAAACGCCGGCACAAAAAAATAGATGTTGATCCGCGCCAGCGTCGTTTGATCGAGATGAAAGCGCCATCGCACCAGCGCGCCAAGCCCGATCATCAGCAGGATTGGCCCGAGAATGTTGAATATGCCCGCGGCTGCGCCCATTGCCGGCGCGACGATAGCCGGGCCAATGGCGAACGCAACGCGCACCGCAATGGCCGGCTTAATGCGCTCCGGAAGGATCGATCGATTCCTGCACGCCCGCCACCGCCCCTTCATCATCCGCCAGCGGCGTCGCTGCGGCGGCTGGGTGCTGCGCCATGTGTGGAAGCACACGCGGCGACGCCGACGCGCTGGCCGGGGACATATTTTCGGCGTGCCTGATTGCCATCACCGCGAATGGAACTGCCACCACGCTGAGAATACCCCACATCGTTTTGCGTAAAACGGTTGCCCGCATATTGCATTTATCGGCCTGCGACAGGCTGCTGGGTGAGCCTGCACCCGTCCGCAGCGCCAAATGCCGTTTCTCCATCAAAATCTCGCGAAAATTCGTCGCCTTTCTGGGACCATCCCCGGCTGCTATGCTGGCGCGCACGCCCCGAGGCGAGAGGGAAACAATGTCCTATACCGTTCTGGCTAGAAGATATCGCTCGGCCACGTTCGACGAAGTCGTCGGCCAGAACCACATTGCGCAGACGCTTAAAAAAGCCATCGCCACCGGCCGAATCGCACACGCCTTTCTCTTCTGCGGCACGCGCGGCACTGGCAAAACATCGATGGCCCGCATTCTTGCCAAGGCGCTGAACTGCCTGGCATTCGACGCGCCGACCACCAACCCCTGCCTCAAGTGCAGCAGTTGCCTGTCGATCGCACGCGGCGACGACATTGATGTCATCGAAATCGACGCGGCCAGCAACACCGGTGTGGACGATGTTCGCGACACGATCATCCACAGTGCCAACAATGTCCCCGCGCGATCGCGATTCAAGGTCTTCGTCATCGACGAAGTCCACATGCTTTCGCGCAATGCCTTCAACGCGCTGCTGAAAACCGTCGAAGAGCCGCCGCCCCACGTCAAATTCATCCTGGCGACCACCGAGCCGGAAAAGGTGCCGGCGACGATTCTTTCCCGCTGCCAGCGATATGACTTTCGGAACATTCCCACCCGCGAAATCGCGACACATCTTCGCGGTATTGTCATCTCCGAGAAAATCGAGGCGGCCGATGACGCACTACTCATGATCGCCAAAGCCGGCGCCGGCTCCATGCGCGACAGCCTCTCGCTGCTCGATCGGGTGCTCAGTATCGGCGAGCGAGAACTCACCGCCGACACCATCGAACAACTGCTCGGGCTGCCAAAGGTCGAGCTGACGTTCAACCTGGCAAACGCCCTGGCCGATGGGGACGCCCGCGCCGTGCTTGAGCAGGCCGAATCCATTATTTCCGGCGGAATGGCCGCCGATTCGCTGCTTACTTCGCTCAGCGACTATCTGCGAAACCTTCTGATCATCCTGACCTGCGGGAGAGACAGCGGCCTGGTTGAAATTCCCGGGCTGTCGCCCGATGCGATCGCTGCGCAGGCCCAGCGTTTCGACGCGATCATTCTCAGCCAGAACATCGCGATCGTTGAGGAACTTCGCCGCCAGCTTCGCGGCAGCCACGCCGGCCGGGCGTTGCTCGATGCGACACTTGTGCGGTTGGCGCTGGCGTCGCAGTTCAGCGCGGTCGCCGATCTTCTCGAAGACGCCGCCCCGGCCGACGAGACATCGCAAAAAAAAAACGGTGAGCCGGCCGGCCGCGCCGCGCCGGTGAAGGCCGCGCCGCTGATGGCCGCGCCGCAGATGTCCGCCGCGCCGCGGGGGGCGGCGGCAAAGCCATCGTCATCTTCATTCGGTACACCGCCGGCAGCGCCAACTCCGCAGGCGTTCGCGCCGTCGCCCCAGCGCACTGATTTCGCGGCCGGTTCAAACGCGCCTCGGCCGGCGATTGCGCCGCCGCCGGCGCCCCCATCGCTTGATCTAGGCGAGGACGACGATCTGCCGCGTCCGGGCAAGGTCTGGGAGGCCGACGGTGGCGCCGATCTCAGCGAATTGCTGAAACAGCGCATGGCGACTGATTCCGCGAGCGTGACGACGCCCATCGTCGAATCTGGCCTGCGGCTGCCCGATGCGCCGTCGCCGACATCGCGGCCGCATGAGTCGTTGCCGCAGGCATCGTTGCCGCATGCATCGTTGCCGCAGGCAGGCGATGTGCCAGACGTTCGGCCGAGCGATCCAACTGCGATCTGGGAGTTGGCGCTGAAACATCTTGAGCCACACGGCACATTGTTTCTCAGCGTGCTGCGCAGCGCGCGATTTGGCGGCATCGCGGAGGACCAGGCGGTCATTCGCTTCAACCCTGACCAGGAAACCTTCGCCCGACAGTGGCAGCGCAACGGCAAACGCGACCAAGTGCGCGACGCCCTGAGCCAGGCGGCCGGGCGCAACATCGGCGTGCGATTTGAAATCGCCAGCGAGCCGTCGCCTGGAGATGAGAACACCGCCGCGAAACCTGCGCGGGCGGCGGCGCAATCCGCCGCTGCGCGCCCGAGCCCGGCCAGCGCCGCGGCTACGCCGGCCCCGCCACCGGTGCAGCATGTCGTCAAGCCGACGGCGGACCAACTTGCGGAAATCTCCCGCGACCCGCTGGTGGCATCCCTGATGGATGTATTTGGTGCGGTCGTTCTGAGGATCAGTGATTACCAGAGGTGAGTCGTTGCGATAGTGCTTGATTTTCCTCCTCCGGAAGAAGGGTTCTAATCGCAGCCCGGCCGACGGTGGAAGGATGTTTGGTTAATTTTAGGTACCGCCTTGTGGGAAGTCAAGGAAATTCCGGGGCGGTGCATTCATTGTGAGGGTGGTGGCAATAGCACGTTTCTGAGACTGGTCGATGCACGGGCTGACGCGGACGTGGGCGTTTTCGTCGGATGGCTGATGCCCAATCACGGGCACTTGGTCCTTCGCCAACCGGCGAGGGCGACCTGGCGTGCTGTCTGTTTTGGATCAGCAATACGCATTTGAAACGCTATCGCGGCCGACAAATGTGGATTGCGCCTTTCCTTGTCCCAGCTTTTGCTAGTGCTGTCAGCTTTTCATTGTCGAAGTGTCGACGCGGCGATGGTTTTTTGGGGGGGCAGTCGGTCGCGCAACAGGTTGGGAGGCTGTTACGCGGGCGGCGGGAGGGTTGGCGGGATGCAAGTATGGGTGGCGAAGGGAGTTCGGCCTTGGGGCTCAGCGGTTGAGGCGAGCGCGACGGGCGAAAAAGTGTTGCGCTTTGTCTCATTTTGTTGCACCGGGTCGCGCGGCGGCAGGGATTTGGGTAGGCTGGAGAAGCTGGGTAGAGGTGATTGCGAATGAAGTAGGTTGGGGGATGTTTTCATCGCTTTCCTGGGTGGCGGATCGGGGCGGAAGATGTTTTGACGCGGCTGCGGAAGAGCGGCGCGGGGTGAACTTGCAATTGTATGGAGGGTGGGAGCAGGAGTCAAGTGAGGTAGATGGATTTTGTTAGGGTCGGGGTTTTGGTGGTGTGTTTGGGTGACTGGCGGTTGGTGAAATGGTAGATGCAGGATCATTCCTGAAGCGTAAGATGGGTGTTGGACATCGCCGTACAGGCCTTTCGGGGTTTAGTTCTGGAAAACCAAACCTACCGAATCCCGGCGGCGATGTCCGCATCGCCGGCTCCCTTGTTGCGCCTTAAAGTTTAATTCGGCAATGGCTGTTAAAGACAAGGAATGCTCATCAAAGTAGAGTCGAGACGTGGCGCGGTGGTTTAGGTTGAGCCTATCCGTTTCCGGCCCTTTCGTCTGCCGGTGCCTCAATGGCTCAGCCATGCTCCGTTTCCACGTCCCGCTCATCGAACCGGACGTGC
>JBBQCK010000094.1:0-7983 GCA_038318605.1 Tepidisphaerales bacterium
GACCTGAGCGTGGACCATGTGTTCTGGGAGCTGCAGCACAACCCGTGGGTCATCCGCAACCTTCTCGACAATTTCGTGCGCTATTACTCCTATCACGATCAGGTGAAGGATCCCAAAACCGGCGCGCTTTATCCCGGCGGCATTTCCTTCGCGCACGATCAGGGCGTTCATAACAATTTTTCACCACTCGAACGCAGCAGCTATGAGCTCACCGCGTTAAAGGGCTGTTTCTCGCATATGACGGCCGAGCAGCTTTGCAACTGGACGCTCATTGCCGCCTGCTATGTCGCCAAGACCAACGATCTGGCATGGCTGCACCGCCAGGAACCGACGATCAACGCTTGCTACCTGAGCATGCTGCATCGCGATCATTTTGATCCCGAAAAGCGCACCGGCATCATGCAGCTCGATTCGACGCGTTGTGGAAGCGATGGATGGGAGATCACCACCTACGATTCACTCGACGAATCACTCGGCCAGGCACGCAACAACCTGTATCTGGGCGTCAAGGGATGGGCAACTTATCTCGGGCTGGAGCTGATGTTCAGCAAGCTCGACAATCGCTTCGGTGCCGAGCAGGCGAAAGCGTCGGCCGAACTTGCAGCCAAAACCATCGCCCATCAGATGCGGCCCGAGGGTTTCATCCCCGCGGTATTCGAGCCCGGAAACAAGGGATACGACAGCCGGATTTTGCCCGCAATCGAAGGTCTGGTTTATCCGCTCTATTTCAACGCCTGCCATAGCCAAACGCCGGCCAGCACATACCCGTTTAATACGCCGGGACCAAACGCCGATATGCTCGCTGCGCTGCGTCAGCACACAGAGACACTGCTCGCCGATCCGGAAAGCCGCAATCGCTTCGCGGATCAAGGCCTGAAGCTATCCAGTTCGTCGAACAACTCATGGATGAGCAAAATCGCAATCTATCAACACGTCAGCAGAGTCCTGTGGGGCATTGAAAAGGCAGACATCCACCAAGCCCAGGCCGACCGCGCCCATGTCCGCTGGCAAACGGAAAACTCCAGCGCCTACTGGGCCATGAGCGACCAGATGGTCAAAGGCATCGCCATCGGCAGCAAGTATTACCCAAGATGCGTGACGATGGTGCTGTGGATGGGCGAATAAACAGCAGGCGGAAGACGGACGTCTATGAACTATTCTGACAACCGAAGTCCAAAATCTGAAATCTGAAATCCCGAAGGAATGCCCTGTACAATAGGAGTTGACCACAACATAAATTCGGGTAATCGGTCTTCGGATTTCCGTCCGGCCCGATACCACAGTTCAGTTACTTACCACTCATCACTTTTTCCTCATCACCCAGCAGCACGCCATGCCCCACTGGCTCCTTAAAACCGAACCCACCTGCTATTCCTGGCCCGACCTGGTGCGCGATCGCAAGACCGCCTGGGACGGCGTCGCCAATGCGCTGGCACTGAAGCACATGCGCGCCATGGCCAAGGGCGATCTCGCGCTGATATATCACACCGGCAACGAACGCCAGGCGATGGGTATCGCCGAAATCACGCGCGCCGCCTACCCGGATCCGAACGGCGAGAACGAAAAGATGGTCGTCGTTGATCTGAAGATCAAAAAAACACTGGCCCGGCCGGTTTCCCTGGACGAGATCAAAGCCGACCCCGCGTTCCGGGGCTGGGACCTCCTTAGAATAAGCCGCCTGAGCGTCGTTCCGACACCCGCAACCCTTTGGAACCATATTTTGAAGCTCTCGGAAATGGCCTGAGCATATTGGGCAGGAACATTTGCCGACGCCCGGCGCGGCCGGTACAACGCAGCGCGGTTGATGCACGTTTTCTCTTTCGTCAGCGAGGATCCCATGGCAAGTGTCGATGATCCCACCCCCGGTGATGCGCATCCGTCTGAAGACCTCGAAGATGGCCGGCCGCACCGTCCCGCGGATGATCGCGAAGAGGTTTACTACGAAGGCATCCCCCTCCTGCGCGCCGAACTTGGGATGGTGCTGGTCTGGGTGTTGGTCGGGGTGATCCTGATCGCTGCGCCCTTTCTCATCACGCACTTTCTTCCCAAAACGCACGCCCCCGGCTGGCTGCAGGCCGTGCTGATCATCCTCGGACTGATCGCGCTTTTGATCCCGTTTGTTGTCGTGCGCGCCACGCGTTATCGCGTGACCAACTATCGCATCGATTACGAGCGCGGCATCCTCAGTAAGCGCATCGACACGCTTGAGCTTTGGCACGTCGAGGATATTCAGTTTCACCAGAGCCTGTTCGATCGCATTCTGAACTGCGGCGACATCACCATCATTTCCCACGACGAGACCACGCCGCGCCTCAAGCTCTATGGCCTGTCGAACCCCCGGCCACTTTACGAGAACATCAAGCAGCGCGTCATCGCCGTTAAACGCCAACGCGGCGTCGTCAAGATGGATATTGGATGATCGGTACTGATCGCCCCTGACCGCCCGGCCATTTGTGGTGATGGATCGCCCAATTGGCCGATATCAGAAACTGAGATTTCTATTTTCGGTTCATGGAGGAACCCGCGCAATGTGGTCCAGCGCTCATTCCCACACTGAAGCCGCTCAGCGGCCGCTCGATTTTCACCGCCCTGCCGACGAAATCGTGGCCGATTTTCCCGGCCGGCTGGCCGTCGAAGCAGGCGGTGCTTGCTTTGCAATCCTATCAATACGCAGCGGCGGAGTTCGTTCGCCATATACCGCCGGCAGAATCATTCGCAGCGACAATGAAGTCTGGATACAGGCCGGCATCGGCCATTTGATCGTCGATCACCTGATCGACGGCGAGGGCGCCGAGCGCCCGGCGCCCGACTTTTTCCGCGAGCACAAACTGTCCGTCGGAGATGTGGTTTCAGTCGCCGATACCACCTCTCGTGCCACGCGGGCGGCCTGAACCGCTTCCTTTTTCCTTAACCAATTCTGGAATTTTATGCGCTCGCGCACAGGCGAGAAAAGTTCTACCATGCGCCCAATCAACGAAGAGTTGGTAGGGCGTCGTCATTCGACGCCGCTCTTCGAATGTCCTGATTCCCCCATAGGGGAAGGAGATCAAATGAAAAGCATTACCCGTTACGCAATCGCCGGCCTGTCACTCGTTGCATTGGCGGTGGCCGGTTGCCAGACCACAACCCCAAAGACTGAGATCGATCGCGAGGCGCTGCAATCGAATTCTCAAACCGCCATGAAGACGCTTTCGCAGAGCGATGCCACCTTGCAGCCATTCATAGATACGGCTTATGGCTATGCAATCTTCCCCAGCGTCGGCAAGGGAGCAGTCGTCGTCGGCGGAGCTGAAGGTCAGGGTGCTGTGTATGAGCAAGGCAAGTTCATTGGATACTCCAGACTCGCACAAGCTTCGATCGGCTTGCAACTCGGCGGCCAATCTTTCACGGAAGTAATCGCCTTTCAGGATGAAGCCGCCATGCGCCGGTTCAAGCAGGAACGCTTCGAATTCACGGCCGGCGTGTCAGCAGTCGCCCTGAAAGCCGGCGCCGCCGCCAGCGCCAAATACACCGACGGCGTCGCCGTCTTCGTCAAACCCAATGCCGGCGCGATGTTCGAAGCCTCCGTCGGCGGCCAGAAATTCACCTACCAGCCCGACGGCTCGATCTATCCGAAATCGGATGATATGGATCACAAGGGAAATCAGTAGGCCAGAATCGGCCCGGACTGAACCGCCATTGGATGTCAGCAGGCCGCGCCGCGATAGCGCGGCCTGCTTGGTGTAAATTTCGCCCGCAGTAGTGGATTTTGACGTCACTGTGCAGCCCATGACCGCGAGCCCGATACTGAAGGCGTGCCGCTCATTATGAATATTCAGAGCGGAGGCGCGGGCGTTGCTTGGAAACGGTCATGTTCGGATCGGCTACTGCCAGATCGTTTCCAGAGAATACATGGCGATTTTCTCATCTCCAGTGACGATGATCAGACTCTCGTCCGTCGCTAGGGCAATGAGCGAACGGTCAAATGGGTCACGATGGTGATTGGGAAGATGGGAGAGCGCGTCGATATGTCGAAGCGTAAGAGAGAGAAGCTTGAACGCGCCCGTGTCCAGTTCGCTTTGCACAAGGGGGCCGGGTCGCTGGCGGAGTTCGCGCTTCTTCAGATTATACTTGATCTGCATCTCCCATGCTGAGACGACGCTCAGGTAAACCGTGTTGTCAGGGGAGCGGATGGCGTCGAGGGCACGCGCAGGAAGTTCTTCCGGCCGCATGGCCCAATAGATGAACGCCTGTGTCTCGATCAACAGGTTCATTTTCCATCCGGTATGCCCCAGAAGTCGTCGCCGAGGTGTTCGTTGAAGTCCGGCGACATCCCGATCAGCGCTCCACGCTGGAGGCCTGGGACGCGATCCGAGACGTGCGATGCCGGGCCGATGGTTTCGATCGTAATCCGAAGCCTCTGATTCGGCTCCAGCGCCAACGGCTCGTCAGGCACTATTGCTTTGCCATCGAAATGGGCGTTGAGCGTCACCATGGTCCAATCATCATATCACATTTGGCGCTACGGTCGCCGACGGTCACGTTGACGCCCCACGCCATACAGAAGCTGGCATTACCTCAATTCCCGACGGCGCCGCAGTCCCTCATCGTCCAGCCTACTCCGCCAACTGCACCTGCGTCTGCGTCTGCCCGATCCCCTGCTGCTGAGCGATGCGCAGGCCGGTCAGCATGCCGGTTTGGGTGTTGTAGTAGTATTCATCCCGTTCAAGCGGGTTTTCCTCGACCACCATCGCCCTGTTGTTCTGCACGCCCGCGAAGGTTGTTTGAAAGCGCGTCACAGGATCCTGATCGATCACCGTATTGGGCTTCAGATCCGCAAGTGCGCGCGTGCCAATCCACATCCCAGGCAACACCTGCGAGCCGGCAACTCGATCCTGTGCGCCTTCAATTGGCGGGAAATTGGGGTACGCCACGCGGCTGGCGATGTGGTTGGTCACCCAATTCGGGCCGGCCGAGGTAATGGTTGTGTTGATCTGCGCAGACATCGATGGCACGGGCGCGTTGGGTATCACCGTCGTCTGCGTTCCCTGGTAGGCCAGTTGTCGGCCTTTGGTCGCCCATTGCGGGGCGGCCTCGTTGGCCCACGGGATGTGTAGCGGCCGGGCGCTGATGAAACGCGTGCTGGCAATCGATGCCGTCCCGGCCCCGCCGGTGACTTTGCCATCCGGCCCAACAACTTGGACCCCCACGCCCGCCGACGACGCCGAATAAACAAGCAGCAGGCCGGTGTCCAGGTCGTAGGTGTATCCGACATAGCCGCTCGCCGTGTCGGTTCGCACGATCACCGCGTTGTATTTCACGCCATTGAGCGGATATGGCCCGACAAAAATCGACACGCCTGCGGCCTTCCCCGGTTTGAGGGCCGCCAGCCTTGCGGGATGAACCCAGAACTCCGTGAGCGACGCGCCGGTGCCGACATAGGCCGTGCCGAGGGTGGACATGCACTCATTTTTCTGCACATCCGTGATGAGATAGGTGCGCCCGTCAGCAAGGATCAGATCCGGCGCCGCATGGGCTACGGTGACCTGCACATACCCCGCGCCGGCCGTTCCACGCGTTTCCTGCTCGGAATACCGCTGCCCCGAACCCGGATCGACCCAGTTGCCCTGGTCATCCTGCACGAGATGCGATCGAACGCCCGGAATCGACGCCGACGCCGCCAGCCACGTCAGCCGCATACCCGGCTGCATTACCGCAGGCAATTGCGCGCCCGCCTCCAATCGCGGCAAAAGCGCGTCAATTCCACCCAGCGCGGCCGCCGGCGCCTGAGGCGCAGCAATCTGACCCGCCGGCGCTTCCTGAGAATACCGCGCGGGTGCAATCGCCAATATCCCCGCAACAGCCATCGCGTGAGTCCACCGTCGCATTGCAAATTTCAGCATGTTCGCCTCCAAAGAAATGCCCCCGCAATCACATTGCAAGCGACATTAAACGTCGGGGCCGGCCGTGGCAAGCCTAAACCAACGCAACCACGAGCATTTTCACCCAACGGATATTCCAGATCGCCCGTATTGTTCCCATTTGCAGCCCGATAACCCCGCGATGTTTGACGCGCCGCCGCGTCGTATCGTAGGTCTAAACCGTTCGAATTAATCGGCGCCGTCGCGCCGCTCCGGAGGGTACATGGTGCTAAATATGGAACAGGCTGATACCAGAGTAGAGCCGCGATCGGAGTATTCCGAGGCGTTTCCGACCGAAGTCGATTTTCTGATTTCCGCGATTGAGGCGGGCTATCGCCCGCGCATCGATCGCCAGCGATGGCCGCGCATGATTCATCGCGTCGTGGCCGTTCTCAAGCTGTTCAGCGATGGCGAAACGCGTCCGTCGCGAACGCTCTACACGCGCCAGGCCAGCCTCAAGGCGCTGGGGTTTGTGACATCAGAACATCTGCCGCTAAGCCATGGCGGCATGCTTCGACTTGCCGACCCATCGGGCCAGCCCGTGGCAATAGCCTGCACCATCCTGCGTTGCGGCGAGGCCGCGCCAGGTTGGTATGAGGGCGCGGTTTACTTCAACCGCGACCAGAGCATTTTCCATCAATCATTCCCTCGCCTTGCCGCCGTCCGGAACTGATCGCCTACTCAGTCGGTACAACCTGAATCTGCGTCTGCACCGGGCCGACCGCCGACTGATTCATCGTCCGCATGCCAACGAGCAGGCCGCTTGTGGCGTCATAGATGTAGTCCGTGCGATCCGTTTCGTTCTGTTCCACCAGAACCGCCGCATTGTTTTGAACGCCGGCGAACACCACACGAAAACGGGTATTCGGATCCTCGTCAATCACCGCGCCCGGCTTCATACTGGCGATCGCCTTCAAGCCAATCCATGTACCAGGAGCGGCCATCGATGCGGCGACACGCTCCTGCACGACCTCCGTCGTCGGCGTGTTGGGATATGCCGCGCGGCGAACGATATGGGTCGTCGCCCAATCCGCCCCCGCGTCGGCGACCGTCACCTGAACCTGTAGCTGCATCGGCGGCAGGCTGGAATTTGCCTGGCCTGTTGTGCCCTGATAATTGATCTGCCGACCCTTGGAAGCCCATGTGGGCGGCGCTTCCGCGGCCCAGGGCGTCGTCACCGGCCGGGCCGTCACCAATGTGCATGTTGTGATCGCGGCCGACCCCGCGCCCGAATTCACCGTGCCGTTCGGCCCTAGCGTCGGAACCTGTGTGCCGGTGTTGGAGGTCGAACTGACTAGAAGCAGGCCCGTCGCACAATCATACGTATATTGGCTGCAGCCAGTGTCGCTTTCACTGCGCACCAAAACGGCGCGATATTCCCGGCCATTTAACGTATACGGCGCGTGCGTAAGCGTGAGGTCCTTTTCGTTGACATCCTTCAGCGCCGCAAGCCGCGCTGGGTGGATCCAAAGATCACCCAGCGCTGCGCCGGTTCCGGAGCAGGCGAAACCCCCGCTGAAACTGCACTGATTCCGGGCGACATCCGTGATGATGAAATTACGTCCATCGGCGACAATCAGATCCGGCGCGGCATGGACGATCGTCACCTGCATATATCCAACGCCGCCAGAGCTGCGCGTCTCCTCCTCTGAGTAACGCTTCTGCGTCTTCGGATCGACCCAGTTGCCGTTGGGATCGCGCACCAGCTTCGCGCGAACACCCTGCACCACCGCATCACCTGAAACCCAGGTGATGCGCATCCCGGCATGCATCACCGCCGGAAGGTCGGCCTTGGGCGGCGGCGCATCGGTGGGAATCAAAGCACATCCCGGCCCCGCCATCGGTGGCCGAGCGCCCGCCGGCCCGCCAGCCTTTTCCTGCGCACCGGCAACGCCGGCCAACGCGGCAATGAAAGCGATTCCCAACATTTTCGATCCGACCTGCATATATCGCATAGCGCACCTCGTTTAAGCCCAGCGCCAAACTTAAACGGACGTGTGCGCCGTTACAACAAAAAACCCGGACGCGTAAGGATGCAAAGCTGGGATATAAGGTCACCTTGCATCACTGACACGACTTGTGA
>JBBQCK010000095.1:0-7977 GCA_038318605.1 Tepidisphaerales bacterium
CAACTGCCTCGCGACCCACCTTTACCGCAATGGTGGTACGATCATCGTGCCCGATGCCGCCGCCGCTCATGGCGAGCCCTCCCATCCGTTCAAATACCTTTACAACGAGCAAAGGGACAGAATTAAATCCATTGTCGGAATCGCCCTCGGGGCGGAAAATGATTGTGCGCCCTTTGAGCATGTTTTGATTCTTGACAGCGACGCGGTAGATTTGTTCCGGGAAACCGACCGCGACAACCTGAAATTGCTGGAAGGAAACGTGCGGGGCCGTTTATTACTGGAGATGGATCTCCGGGATATCTTGAAGAAGCTGAAGGCAGGTGCCCGATATGACCAACGGAATGACGAAACGCCACGAAGCGAAAGTGCAGCGCCTAGCCGACGAGGTGCGCGCCGAATCCCAAAAAGCGGAAGAGAAGGCGAAGGCTTTCGTCAGAAGCGTAGTTGAGCGGGTCGAAGTCCGACATTCTCAACCAGCCAAAACGCATAAGGTGATCGGATGGCTTCATTCCTTCGGCCGTCGGTCCCAGCGCGATTGACTCACCATTGGAAAAATTGAGGGCGGCGCGTGTGCTTCCTTAAGCGCAGAAATTGCCTGCGGCCGCATGCTGCTATTTCTTATCCGGCCACGAATCCGAATCGCTAATTATTTTTTTTGCTTATCCTAAACCACCCCGAACTCACCGCCGATTCTAAGGGCGTTCGGACGAATGGATCGGCAACTGACGCGGGCTTCGGCGTGGCCGGGGTTTGGAGCGGCGGACCGGGCCTTTCGACGGATGAACCGAAGAAAGGACGGGTATTGGGATGGCGGATTTTATTCCCAGCCGTCAGTCGGTGTTCGTCTCATGGACGACGAACTTCGCGGCCCGCATCAGTGCGACCCCGACGGCGTTCGGATTGACCGCGGGGCAGGCCACGGCCTATCAGACGCTGAACGATGCGTTTCTGGCGGCCTATGCGCTGACCAGCAGCGACGCGACGCGCACGCCGTCGGCCATCATCGCCAAGGATGAGGCGATGGCGACCCTCAAGACCAGCGCGCGGGCGCTGGCGGGCATCATTCAGGAATGCCCCATCGTCACCAATCCGCAGCGCTCGGACCTGGGCCTGACGGTGCGGGACATCGTGCCCTCCCCCGTCACCATCCCGGCATTTGCGCCGGATGTGGATGTGGTGTCGGCGACCGGCCGCGTGGTGCGCATCCGCATCCACGACTCGCAGAGCGAACGCCGGGGCAAACCCGACGGCGTGGCGGGCGCGGTGGTGTACAGCTTCGTGGGGGCAACACCCCCCGATGCCATCACCGAGTGGACCTTCGAGGGCACCACGACGCGGACCAGCATCAACATCGTCTTCCCCGACAGCGTGGCCGCCGGGGCGATGGTCTGGTTCACCGCCTGCTGGTTCAACCCGCGCCAGCAGAACGGCCCCAGCGCCAACACGGTCAGCGCCAATCTACCCGGTGGATTGTCGATGGCGGCGTGAACGCAGCCGTGCGCAGCAGACACTCGGCAGTGGGCAGAAGTAAACTTGCCCGCTGCCGGTTGCCTGGGGGGTGGGCAGTAAGCGGTAAGCAGTGGCAAGAGAACACCCGCGCAATCTGCGGACGCTCTTCTCCGTGTCTCTCCGTGAGCCTCTGTGTAATTTGTGTCCTTTGTGGTTCGTCTTCTTCGGGCTTCGGGGTTCACGGGGAACTAACAACCGGCAACTAACAACCTTCTCACGATGCTTACCATTCCTCCCCCCATCTTCCGCCGCCATCACAAGGCAAAAGGCGCATCGGTCGATTCGCCCGCGCCGCCGCCGCCCCCGCCGGTCGGGCCGCCGATTTTGCTGTCGGGGCTTTACAGCGACAGTGAATGGGTGCGGCTGACGTTCGATCGGGCGGTCAACATTGACGCGATCGAGGCGTATTACTTCGACGTCTTCGATCCGCACAACGGCATCCTGTTCGAAGGCAACTCCGGCGCGACGCTGATTGCGCCCGAGACGGTGGAAATCATTCTGGAAATCATCGCCCCGTGGAGCGGATCGCAAACGCTTCTGAACGCCGCCGCCGGCAACGGAATTGTATCCGCCATCGACGCCTCGCCATGGGCGGGGGTGAGCGGGTTTGTGTTGGAGGAGTAAGCGGTCGGCGGTGGGCAGTGGGCAGGTTTTCTCTGCTGACTGCCGACCGCCTCCTGCCGACTGCGTCGGGTAGCCTGTAGGGTGGGCATCGCCCACCGGCTGCGAATCGCGGTAGGCGGTAAGTAGTAGGCGGTAGGCGGGAAGAAGCTGCGGGGGGCCGGTAATTGCCGACATCCCGGCCTTTAAGGTGGGGATCGGCCACCGCTGCGAATCACGGTGGGCCGTGCCCACCCGACGGGCTCGGTCCAATGACTATCGCCGACCGCCTCACGTTTCGCGTCTTCACGATTCAAAATCCCTTTGGCTACTTGGCGTCTTGGCGCTATTCCTGCGTCCCTTCAATTATCACGCCCATTCCGCGCGATCGTCGATATCCGCAAACGCTCTTCTTCGCGGCTCTCCGTGAGCCTCAGTGCCCTTCGTGGTTTTTCCTGCTTCGGCTTTGGGACTTGATCTACAACCCGCAACCGGCCTCATCAACTTCCTTCGCGCCGCTTCCCCCCGCCGCTTCGGGCGGATAACTTCCGGGGCATGTTTGACGAACCTGAGGAATTGCCCGGCGAGCGGATGATCGATCCGGCGGGGCGGGCGCGGGAGAAGGGAGTGGAGCTGCGCATGCATGCCGAGCGGGCGGCGGTTTATGAAGGATGCCGCAAGTTTGATGCGCGGCTTCAGCCGGGGCTGGACTTTGCCGTTGCACGCGAGGTTCAGCGCGGCATGGCGATGCTGGAGCGGCGGAAGATGGACGATCTGCCGATTCTTTCCCCCGATGCGGCGGCTGATGCGATGGCGATGCTGGCGCTCAATGAGCGGCACGATCTGGCCGCTGGCGACTACCACCTGCATCGCCGGCCGGGCGAGGTGATGGTGGTGCGCTGGCTGGCCGGGGCGGCGGTCGGGGCGTTTTACGAGCGGATGCAGGCGCATGCGGATGCAGCGCTCGAGCAGAGCCGCGAGGATGATCGAGCGGCGATGCAGTGGCGTCAGGAGCCGGGCGTGCTGCCATATCTCGAGGCGCTCGATGCGCTGCGGCTGGACATGCCGGCCATTTACCTGCGCGAACTGATCCGCGCGGAGAAACAATTTGTGCTCTCGACCCAGACGTCTGACGATCTGAATATCGAATACCTGAGCCAGCACCTGATGGGCATCTCAACCGCCGATTTCATCGGCCGGGCAAATGCCCCCGGCAATTCAGCCGAAGCAGAAGGCGGCGGCGCGGTTGAAGAAGGCGGGGAAGACAGCGCCGACTATGGCGGGGACGATGCCGCCGAGAATGGCGACCATGGCGATGCGCTCGCGGACGAACCGGCCGGCGAATGGACTGGCGAATGGTCCGGCGACATCGCCGACGAACCGCAGGCCGGGCGAAGCTGGTTCTTCAAACTCTTCAGCCTTCGCGGCATGATCGACAACGAGGAGCGGATGTGCTTTTTCACCTATTTGCAGAGAGGATAGGGGCAGGGGGAGTAGGCAGCAGGCAGTAGTGAGTAGGCAGTAGGGAGTAGGATGTTGCTGGTTGCCATTAAAACGCGGATCAGCTTTACTCTGCCCACTGCCGACTGCCGACTGCCCACTGGTTACTGCCCACTGGTTACCGCCTACTGCCCACTGCCTACTGCCCACCTGCTACACAGGAGTTTGATTGAGTTTGTTTTCTCTGATCAGTCTGTTGATTTCGCTCGCGGCTGTTTCGAGCTTCATCAACTATCGATACATCCGCCTGCCCACCACCATCGGGGTGATGCTGGTGGCGCTGCTGGCGTCGCTGGCTTTGATCCTGGCGGGGCCTTATGCGGGCGGGTTTCGCAAGGATGCGGCCGAGCTGGTGGCGCAGATCGACTTTCACAACGTCGTGCTGCACGGCATGCTGGCGTTTTTGCTTTTTGCCGGGGCGATCCATGTCGATCTGGACGATCTCGGGCGCGAATGGCTGCCGATCTTCATGCTGGCGGTGGCGGGGACGTTGCTTTCGACGTTTCTGGTGGGGGGGATGACGTTCCTCGCGCTCAAGGCGCTGGGGCTGGGGATTCCGTTCATGGATGCGATGGTGTTTGGCGCATTGATCTCGCCGACCGATCCGATCGCGGTCATGGGGATCATGAAATCCGTCGGCGCGCCGCTGCAGCTCGAGGTGCAGGTGGCGGGGGAATCGCTCTTCAACGATGGCATCGGCGTGGTGATCTTTCTCGTGCTGCTGGATCTCTCCGGCTTCGCGGGCGGGGGACCGGGGAGCGGGGTGACAGGGGCGGCCGGTGCGGCAGGCGCTGGGGCGGTGGAGCATGTCGTCGGCGTGGGGTCGGTGGCGATGCTGCTGTTGAAGGAGATCGTCGGCGCGATTGTGCTGGGGCTGGGGGCGGGGCTTCTGGCGTATGCGATGCTCAAGCGCGTGGACAATTATCAGGTGGAGGTGCTGCTGACGCTGGCGCTGGCGATGGGGCTTTATGCATTGGCCGATCGCCTGCATCTGTCCGCGCCGATCGCGGTGGTGGTGGCCGGCTTGTTCGTCGGCAATCAGGGGCGGGCGTTCGCCATGACCGAGAAAACCCGCGAGCATGTGGACACATTCTGGGAACTGGTGGATGAAATCCTCAACGTCGTGCTGTTCATGATGATGGGGCTGGAGCTGCTGGTGCTGCCGATCGAGCGGCGCTGGCTGGTGGCGGGGGCGCTGGCGATACCGCTGGTGCTGGTGGCGCGATGGGCCAGCGTCGCGGGCATTCTTTCCGGTACGAAGCTGCTGCACGCGCAGGCGAAGGGATCAATCGCGGTATTGACCTGGGGCGGATTGCGCGGGGGGATATCGGTGGCGATGGCGCTGTCGCTGCCGGGCAGAGAATCGCGCAGTCTACTGCTGACGCTGACTTACTTTGTTGTGGTCTTTTCCATTCTGGTGCAGGGCCTGACCATTGGGCGGGTCATTCGCTGGACGACGCGAAGCGAGCCGACCGGCGATGGGCCGGATGCCGCATCCCCCGGCGAAACGGCGGCGGCCTGAGGCGCACGGCGCCAAAGCGCAGTGAAGCCGATGCACGATGTCGGCGACATGAAAGGCTCTACAACCATGTCCGATCACATTGGCCACCTGGGAATCTGCGACGATACGTTTCCGGCCTGTGCGATACCGGCCTATGCGATCGAGGTGGAATCGGTGACGGACGTGCGCAGCGGCAATGCGATCACGTTTTCGGTGCGCGGCTGCCTTGAAGTATTCGACCTGGCCTGGTCGGATGTCGCCCGGTACGGGGACAAAGTGCTCCGGGTGGTCATGCGCGCGGCCGGCGGCCCGGTTTGATACCGCGGCTGGACAGGCGGGCCGCATCGCGGGTACGACAAGGGCATGATACCTGTGATCTGGATGGCGGCGGTTCTGTTGGGCGCGCTGTTTGCGGTCGCCTGCGCCATGGCAATACCGGCAACGTCGCCCGCAACCACGCAGGGCGAGACAAACACCCTTACGCTTCATGGCCCGCTGGTCGTGACCGAAGGAAAGCGGCATCTGACGCACAGGGATGGCACACCGTTTTTGTGGATCGGGGACACGGCATGGAACACCGCATTTCACGCGTCGATGCCGGAGTGGCGCGAGTACATCGACGCACGGGCCTCGCAGGGGTTTAACGTCGTTCAGGTGCATGCCACACACTCGAAGGAAGTGCCGGAAAAGATCAATCGCAACGGCCATGCCCCGTTCGACGAATCGGGTGCGCCCGTCGCGGCATACTGGCAGGATCTGCGCGAGAAGATTCGCCATGCCAATGAGCGCGGGCTTGTGGTGCTGCTGGTTGGCGTGGGTGTGCCGCAGCAGGAGGAACATGCGCAGCAGATGGCAACGGAATCATTTGCGCGATACATCGGTGAGTTGCTCAAGGATGAGGCGGTGATCCTGTCGCCGAGCATGGATCGGCCGCACGATGAAAGAAATGACCACATGGTGGCGTGGCTGAAAGCGGCCGCGCCAAACCTTCTGGTGACGCAGCATCCGAACAACACCTTGCCGCCGGCGCTGGCGTATCATCACGATCTGACGCTCGATTTTTCGCTCTATCAAAGCGGCCATTCGGGCGGGAAAGCCGATCCTGCCTATGCGGCGGCGTTTGATTTTCCGGCTGCCCTGCTGGCGGAGGAGCCATTGCGGCCGATCATCAACAGCGAGGCGATGTACGATGGGACGGGAACGGATCAGCGGGATCAGCGGGATCAGGGGAATCAGGGCGATCCGGGGGATTCATGGTCGGGCCGGCATGCCCGGCAGCTTGGCTGGATCAGTCTGTTGAACGGCTCGGCCGGCTACACCTACGGCGCTGGCGAAACGCGTCTGGGCGGCAAGGGAGGAATCTGGAAATTCAATCGTGATGAGAAGGCGTTTGACTATTGGCGGCGGGCGCTGAAATGGAAAAGCGCCGAGCAGGTGGGACACATGGCGCGATTCTTTGCGGCGGTTGCATGGTGGAGGCTTCAGCCCGCCATGAATCTGGTTTTGAATCAATCGCCCGAGCCGCAAAAGCGCATCAGCGCGGCCATGACCGACGATTCAACACTCCTCATCGCATTCGTTCCACACGGCAGCGAGATTGTGCTGGATTTGAGCCGCATGCCGAAGAAATTGAACGTGCGATGTTTCGATCCACAGACAGGCGAATGGGCCGGCCCCGCATCGCCGATCTTTGCCAGCGCGAATATCGCGATCCCAATGCCGCGCGCGGGCGAATGGGTACTCAAAATCGAAGTCATGGATTAGTGAAGCGCTGCGAAGCATTGGCGGACGCGCACCAGATCCGCGGGCCATTTCTGCCTCGGTCCGGCCGTCCAATCTGTCCAATCGATCGGGTGCTTCAAACATTTGGGATTTCCATCGGCTCGATGACGACTTGACGACCGGCCTCGCGGAAAGCCGGCAATTACATTGAGGGAAACAGCGACCATGTCCAGCGTAAAGCAATCGAAGATCGGCGTGATCGGCCTGGGGAAAATGGGGCTGGGGATGGCGCTCAGCATCGTTCGCGGGGGATTTGAAGTCATCGGCTTCGATCCGCGCGCCGAGGCGATGGCGGAGTTTGTGGCCGGAGGGGGTAGGGCGGCGGGCGGAAGCGCGGAGTTGCTGGCCGGGTGCGAGGTCGTTCTGACCAGCCTTGTGGCGGGGGTTTATCTGAAGCTCGCCGAGGATGTATTGCTGCCCAATTGCCGAACCGGGCAGATCTTCATCGACACCAGTACGATCGCCCCGCCGCGCACGCGATTGATCGCCGGCGAATTCGCCCGCCACAGCGCGACGGCGCTGGATGCGCCCGTGACCGGCGGGACGGCCGCCGCCGCAATGGGGCAGCTTCGCATGTTCGTCGGCGGCGACCGCGCGGCCTTTGAGCGATGCCGCGAGATGCTCCAAGCCACTTGCAAGGCCGGCTGCGTTTATTACGGCGGCCCCGCCGGCAGCGGGCAGGTCATGAAGATTGTTCAGCAGCTTAAGAACCGCATCACCGACGCCGTGCGGCTGGAGGTCATTTCCTTCGGCCTGCGCGCGGGGCTTTCGTTCGATCAGGTGCGCGATGCATTGGATATCAAGCCCGGCGAACGCGATCCCTATCAGGCGCTGATCGACGCCATCGAGCGCGGCGAAGGAGATTCCCGTGATGTCGTGCTGGCCGAGTGGCCTTATTATCTCGAAGAGGCAAATGACAAGGGCATCCCCATGCCGGCGTTGGAATCGATTTATCAATTCTGCCGCGACGGGGAAAACATCTGCCCTGACGGCGTCGGCCGATTGGCGCCTTCGATCTGGCGAGAGTTGCAATCACGGCCCGGCCCGGCCATCGGGGAATGACCCGCGCGATGTGCCGGGTATTT
>JBBQCK010000096.1:0-7939 GCA_038318605.1 Tepidisphaerales bacterium
GTCAAGGGTGGATTTGGCTTTGACCCCTGCCTTGAACGATTCGTAATCGCCATCACTCGCCGCCCAAACTTCCATGGCAAATCCTGCGAAAGTATCACCATGCGCCGCCGCGCTGAGAAAATAATCGAGCGATTCCCTCGAAGTCGTTTCATCTCCCTTGTCGCTCTTGTCTTTTGCCTTAACCTCAGCCCGCCATTCTCCAAGCGGCGCAAGATTAATCGGCCGAATCACAAGCCACGTGCTCTCCAGCCTCACAAACTGCAAATCGCCATCGACTTCGACCTTCGCCGAACGTGGAAGCTGAAAGTAAAACGTCTTGGCTGGCGACGCGGGGCGAAGGTAGATCATCAGATTGCGATATTGCCCGATCTGATCGCCGGCAAACTTGGCCGAGTGCCCGGCGATGTCGTCTGTATTGGCGAAGAAATAATCGACGCCGCGTTTCGAATTGTTCGCCAGCAGCTTAAATGCATTGATGTTCCACGGCCCGCCGGTTCCCTTTGAAACACAGGTGCCAAGCTGATAGGTGTCGGCGATATAGGTCGTCTCCCAAAATTCCGGGGCCGTGGCTTCCTCAGGCTTCCAGTCGCGATAGACCGGGTGGGTCGCGAATATTTCCACGGGCTTTTTGAAATTCTTTCGCGCAAGCTCGACAACCGCCGCCGGCGGGCGATACGAGCTGGTGATGTGGTAAACATCATCCCGATCACCTTTGGGATCGGGCGCCGGCGTGTCAGCGAAATAGAGCCAGAGCGAATGCGTGCTGTTCTGCGCAAACGGCGCATCGCCGCCGTAATCCCGGGCGTTTGGCGCGGCAAATCCACCGTGTGCATATTTCATCGCGCCTGCCGTATACAGCCAATCCAGAGCCGCCTTCGCGAGGCGCTTGACCTCTGGATCTTTGGCGAAGTCGTACAGGTTGTGATACGGCGCCAGCGTGTGGCAATGATAATTGGGCGAATCCCATTCGCTCTGCCCGATGTTGTAGAGCGTCTGCACATACTGCGCGATGCGCTGCTTGTATTTAAGCCGCGTCGCTTCGTTGCCGCTCTGTTCGGCCATTAGATAGATCGACGTGTCGCTCATGGCGCGCAGGTTGTCCGTGTTGCGCCGATCGACGCAATATCCCTTCACTTCCGGCCCCCAGCCGTCGCCGCCGCCTTTTGCCGTTTCGCCGTATACCGGATGTTTGGTCGCCTTCGGATCCTGCGCGGTCCACTTCTTTGCGCCGCTGAGCATGCGCTGGCGATAGGCCGGATCGAGATGATCGCCAAAATAGAAAAACTTCCGCATCTGCCCCTTCAGCGTGAAGCACCAGTAAAAATCGATTCCGTCGGTCCACGCATGATCCCTTGGCTGTGCGTCGGCATCCTGAAGCGCCCGCAGTCCGGCTTGCTTGTCGCCATTAAGAATCGCCAGCATCGCGGTCGGGTAATAATTCTTCTCGTTCTCGCCATACGTTCCCCCGGCGATTTTCGTCCCCTTAAGCACCTCCAGCGCGTGGGTCGCCCGCTCCTGAAACTGCGCTTCCCAATCCGCCGGCCAGGGATTGTTAACCTTTGCATCCGTCGGCCAGGGCTTGTAGGTCGGGCCGTCCGCCAGAAGCGCCGGCGCACAGATGAACATCACAGCACAAATCGTCGCAGCAAATATCAAAGCGCGGTTGTTCATGATTGATCCGGGAAATGGGAGTGAGCCACTGTTTAGACACCCGTCCGGCCCGGCCGTTGCTCGCCTGCAAAGAGCAGGATTTCGCTGCGCCGGGGCGCAATGACGATCTCAACTTCGCAGATCATACCACCGTCTGCCGGGCCAGTCGGCATATCACGCAACAACGCCAGCCGCACCATCCAACCGACGGAAATAAGCCGCCCGGAAAATGAATAGGGCGAAGCCGGCGCTGCCAGTTCAAACGAAGCCGACAATCCGACGACATCAATCCCGCGCCGCGCCACAATTTCATCCGCGCCATGCCCCTTGCCGCGAATTTGCCGCACAAGCTGCACCTCCGCCACCACCGCACAACCCTGCATCGCCGAAAGATCAACCCTGCCGCGAATTGCCTCGCCCGGCACATAAGCCCCCGGCCGGCGATCAAGAATGATGCGGCTTTCGTCCATGACGATCGTCTCCCAGCCCACGCAAATCCTGCCTCACGCGGCGATCGTCCGCTCGCCCACGCCCTCAACGCGCGATAATGCCAACAGCCTCGCACTGCCGCCATTCAAATTATGCGAAGCCAACAGGCCGTAGGATACCCGAGCGCGACTTCCAAAATACAAATTGTCGCGTTGCCCACCGCACAGTCGTCTACGGCCATCTCTATCAGGGGCGATGCAAGAGTTCTCCAGTCCGGCGTGACGAAGTCCTGTTGAGCGTCTGCCGCTATGTGGAATGAAATGCCCTTTCAGCGGAACGGCTCAAATGCGCTCAGAACACCCCAAGCCGTCGCCCCCTACCACCGGAATCCATTTTCTGTCAGCGATTTTCGATACAAAGCGCCGACCCATATGTTGTATAGTCCACTGACAAGAAGGGGTTCTGGCTGCCAGGACGATGGGGTTTGTCGAGGAGGCTGATGATTCATCGCTTTTATGTGCCTCCGTCATGGACGCGACTGTTGGTCTACTGCTGGGTTGGATGCGTCATCTCGTACGCACCCGCCCATCTGGCGATGGCGCAGTATGCGGGAACCACCGGCACTGCTGCTCCCCGTTTGTTATTCAACAACGCCGATCTGCCCGCTCTGCAGGCGAAGGTGCAGTCGGGCGTCTACGCGCAGATGCAAAGCGCCATCGTTGGGCAGTTAAACTCAACCCTGGCACCCGGCGGCGTAATGGCCGAGGGAACCGCCAACGACGTTTCGTTCGAGGCGCGCAACAACGCCTATCTGTATATTTTGACCGGTCAGGAAAGCTATGCCCAGCGCTCGCTGGCGATGACCAAGGCGATGATCAATGACACGACCCTGTGGAACAACGACAGTTCCAAGGGATTGACTCGCGCCGCCGTGGGCTTGGCGGCGGCGATGTCTTATGACATGTGCAAAAACGCCACATCCTGGGCTGCTGACAAGGCTACAATTTCCACGCTGGTGAAAAAAAACGCCGACAGCCTTATGCGCAGCGGCGGCAGCGGATGGCCCGGCGGGACGGGCGGAAACAACTGGTGGGCAGTGCGTTTTTCGGCGGCGGGCGTAAGCTACCTGGCGACCGACGACAATTCCTCAACCAAGCTGACCGGCGGCGGAACTGCCACCTACACACGCTCGCAGGTGCTGGCTGCGGTGCATAACATGCTGGTGGTTCACTACGACCAGAATCTGAACAGCGCAAACCCCGCCAAAGCGCTGAGCGGCGACGGCTGGAATGGAGAAAGCCTTGGATATTCTCAATATCCCTGGCAGTTCACCGGCCCGTTCGCGCTGGCCTATCGACGCAACAACAACATTGACATCCTCACCGCAGCCGCGCCGACCCTCCCCAACGTAGCAACTGGCCGGCCGGGAAATGTGGGAAATTTTGCAGCCGGCGGTACGGCGATGACACCCTCCATCCAGTATTCCCTCTGGTCCAACTGGTTCGGCGCGGCCTCAATCACCCGTACCGACTCGGGCCACCTGGGCAAAGGGCTTCATGGCGACTTTGCCGATGACAACCCCATCTGGAACGGACAAGGTACGGGGAATCTTTCATTCGCTTTGTCGCCAAGCCAGTATGTTCCGGGAATCCGCTACATGTACGATCGGATGTCCGGCTCGGCGAGCAGCGGCGGCGATGGTTACTTCGATAGCGACCGGGCCGGCGGGCTCTATGGTATTCTCTATTATCCAACCGCCGCAGCCCAGGATCCCGCGACAATCGCCGACTGGGGACATGTGTACCACGACGATGCGGTGGGCATGGTCATTTCTCGCAACCGCTATCGGGATGAAAATGACATCATCGCCCAGATCGACGCCAAAAGTCATCGCCCAAGCTTCGGCCACAGCGGTCCGGATTCCAATGCGGTGCGTATAGTCGGGCTCGGCGGATTCTGGACCACCGGCTCCGGCCGCAACGGCGACCCTCGCGGCCAGACCGGCCTGTTCAAAAAGGATCCGGAGACCTACACGCTTACCAGTGATAATGGCGGCGCCGGCGGAGCCGGGCCTGGCGATGTCACCAACAATCGAGGATTCATAACCGCCACATCGTTTGATTCCGACGGAAATGGCTATGCGGTGTCCGAAGCAGTCAACCCCTATCTCGCCACTCCCACCTACCTTTCCCGGACCGAGGTCTTCAGGCACAAGAGGATGCTGGTCACCGATTATTCCGGCCTTTCGGGCGCACCGGGGTTATTCGTCATCAGCGACCATTCCGAGAGTGACGGCGACAGCGATCCGGCCAACGGTGGTATCGGGAAATTCTGGCGCCTCAATACGCCCGAGTTCAATACGGTGACGATTTTGAGCGAACAACGCGGCGAATTTCTGATTACCGACCCCGCCGGCGATCGTATGTATGCGCGTGTGCTGTGGGGCCATGATTCCACTTTCCGCACCGGTACTTTTGCGCGCGGCGATGGAAGCGCTCAGGACACTGGCTTCCCCTATGGCGACACCGTGTACCGCAACAACAAGTGGATCGACTTTCAGGGCAATGATGGAAACTTTCTGGTGCTGCTTGCTCTTCTGCGCGCGGATGATCCATTGCCTCTGCTGACGAGCAACGGCACAGGCGTCGATCAGACGATCACCATCGGCAACCGAATCATCGGCCTGCAAGGAGATGTAGCCACCTTGATCGCGGTACCAGAGCCGACCAGCCTGAGTCTGCTGCTGATCGGCTTGCCAGCGCTACTGCGCCGCCGTCGTTGCAACGACCAAAAGGGGACGACTCGATTGGCGTTCACTTAACTCGGCCAACTTCCTCCCCTCGACTCACGGATTGCTCAAATGTCCTGCGGGGCGGGTTCATTTTGGGATACGTCGCGTTCAGTTCGTTGATTGCACGTCGCCCCGATGCCGTGGCCTACCTTGGAAAACCAGAAGACACCAACAAGGCCTGCGCGGGCTTCCAGCGGCATCCGTACCAGCCGCAGGAATCCGGGCAATATGCGACGGCGTGATATGGGTGAATGGCATGGTGTTTGTCGTGGCCCATGGCGGACGTGAAATCATCCCTGACTACGCTGGATTCCGCGCCGACTGTCTTACATTGCTCCAGTTGTCCCGATGATTTTGCACGTTGTTTGAGCCTTGTGTGGAACATTACCCGCCGCCGCCATTTTCCGGCGGCCACGGGCAACCGCGGCGCGCCTTTCTCGGGGATTTAACAATGTCCATCGACACGGATGCCATAAGCGGCCAGGATCACGGCGCAACCGCCGTCATCACCCACAGGGTGCGCGAATCAAGCCATGCCGACTACGAACGCTGGCTCGACGAAATCTCCCCCCTCTGCAAAGCCTCGCCCGGCCATCTGGATTGGCACGTCATCCGTCCAATTCCCGGCCTGACCGAGACCTACACCTACATCATCCGATTCGACACCCCGGCCCATTTGCGCCAGTGGATGGAATCCCCCGTCCGCACCCAACTGATTGAAAAGGTCCAACGGCTGCTCGTGTCTGGCGACGACTTTTTCATCAGCAGCGGCCTGGACTTCTGGTTCGCACCCGGCGGCGCCAGGGCGCGCGTCCCCGTCCGCTGGAAGCAGTACCTCGTAACTTGGTCCGCCATCTATCCGCTCGTGCTCGTCGTGCCATTGCTGATTGCATCCGTCCTCCGCCACCTCGGCGTTCCCCTCAATCATCTCCTGACCACACTGGTCACAACTGGAACAATGGTGTTCCTCATGATTTACGTCATCATGCCCCACTACACCCGCCTCATCCGGCGGTGGCTGTTCACCTGAACGGCCGGCCTCGCCTACCTGTGTAAACCAATCAATCTGCAAAAAAATGCAGATGATTTGCCTTTGTGCTATCATATGATAGCATATAAGTCGATAGTAGAATCAGTTGAGCCGGAGCGCGGATGACCACGAAGCAGGAGGTTGAATCATTCCTTCAGGGCTTCCGCGTATGCGTGGACTTCGGCACGAAGGTCGTTTTCCGGCCGACGCCAAAAAACATTCAGGGGCTGGTAAGCCTGAACATGACTCAGAATCAGGCGATATCGCGAATCATGACCCTCACGGCCTTTGACTACAGTGCCGGCCCCGAGCCTGACCGCGACGAGGATGGAAAAGAGGTCTGGATTTTTGGCTGCGTAGACGATGGCGTTGAGGTTTACATCAAACTCCGACTTGATCCCTCCACGCCATTTTCCCGACCGGTTGTGCGGAGTTTTCACCCCGCCGAACGACCGCTCGCCTACCCCCACAAGAAAGGTGGTGAGTCATGACCCGAACTGCTTATTGCCCGATATGCGAAAAGGATCGCCAGGTCACCCCCCGGTCATCGCGTGAAGAATACACCGTCCGTGGCGAGAAAATCTCCCTTGATGTACCGCGTCTAATCTGCGGCCAGTGTGGCGAGGCGATGATCGACGACGCCTTCGGCGATCCTGTGCTGAAGGTCTACGCCGAATACCGTCGTCGGCATGGCCTCCTCACGCCGGAGCAGATTCGTGGCGTCCGGGAAAAGTACAGCCTGAGCCAGGATGCCTTCGCCACGTTGCTCGGCACCAGTCCGGCCACCTTCGCACGCTACGAAGGCGGCAGCATTCAGGACAAGGCCTACGATCAGTTGATTCGCGCCTGCGTCCATCCAGCCGTCATTGGCGACCTGGTCGAGCGTGAAGGGCACCGGTTGTCCCCCCGACAACTTCAGGCAGTGACGCACGCGCTCTCGCGCGACTCAGTCCATCATGGCGGGCCTCCCTGATCCGCGCAATCTCAATTACCATGTTTGCCGGCGTTCGTGCATCGCATCGCACGCCCAATCCATCACTCTTGCCCGAAGGGACATCCCATGCGCAACCTTCCCCTGCTCATCGTCGCCAGTTTCTCGCTTGCCCTCGCTCTTTGCGCCCGGGCGGATGATCCGCAAATCACCACCACCGGCACCGCCACGATCCATGTGGTGCCCGACCAAGCCGTCTATTACGTCACCATCGTTGCCGTGGATGCGGACATTACCAAGGCCTGCGCCACCAACGAGGCCGACGGCGCAAAACTGGTCAAGGCCCTAAAAGCCGCCGGCATCGCCGATGCCGACATCGCCACCAATTTTATCGATATTGCCCCGCACTATCGCGAAGTTGCCCAGGGCGAACGGCCCGAGCGCGACGGCTTCCAGGCCACACGCAACTACAGCGCCACGCTCCACGACCTCAAACAGACGATCAATGTCTTCAACGCCATCGTCCAGGCCGGCGTCAACGCCATGCCCAGCGTTGAACTGGAAGTGTCCAACACCCGCCCCTACAGGGACCAGGCCCGCGCAATGGCCGCCCAGGCCGCCCTTGAAAAAGCCAATGCCCTGGCCAAACCCCTCAACTGCACGGTCGGCAAACCCCGCAACATCGTCGAGGGTAATGCAAGCCGTTATTTCGGCCAACTCGAGTCCAACGCCGGTGGCAGTTCCAACGACCGCCCCACCCCGGACACCCCCGAATCCACCCCCATCGGCCGAATCGAAATCCAAGCCACTGTCACCGTCACGTTCGATCTGAAATAACGGCGCGACGCCTTCGATGATTCTTCAGTAGGCCCGGACAGTGCCGACGACGCCAGTTCATGCCGCCTTTCCTCCCCTGTGCTATGATATTGATCGAAGGAGCCCTCTCATGAACGAGCGCATTGAGATCAACCCAGATGTTCATTTCGGCAAGCCGGCTATTCGTGGCACGAGGGGAAATGCAAAGATGTTCTCTCTGTTGCAAACTGTGGTTTTGAGTTTTTTCGCGCCATGATATTCACCTTGAATGTTGGTGCGTGTTATTTGGATG
>JBBQCK010000097.1:0-7924 GCA_038318605.1 Tepidisphaerales bacterium
GGGAGCGGGAATTGAGCGGCGTGTAATTTCGAGCGGGCGTTGAAAGCGACTCATGAAGTTTCTGGAATTTCTACTTGGTCTGGACGGTGGGTTCTTCAACTCCAAAGGAGAGTTCAGGCTCGCGTTCAATCCTAAATGGCCGGGCCAGGAACTGTTGGATGCGCTGTTCAAGCAGCAGGGGTGGGGCATCACACTGTGGAACCTGGCGCTGGGGATAACGGCGCTTTTGCTGGTGGTCTGGGTATATGGCAAAGAGGGCGGGCGCGGCCGGGTGGTGAGGACCGGCCTTGCGATCATTCGGGCGGCGCTTTTGGCGCTGGTCATCGTACTTCTCAATCGGCCGTCATTGACGGTCACGCAGGAGCGTGTTGAGCCGAGCGTGGTGGCGCTGATGCTGGATGCGTCGACGAGCATGAAAGTGCGCGACGCCGGGCCTGCGGGATCGGATATGTCGCGCATGGATGCGGTGATGGGGCTTCTGTCGGCCAATCAGCAGAAGACGCTGCGCGATCTGTCGCGGCAGCACGTTGTGAAACTCTATTCGTTTGACATCAATGCCCAGCCGCTGGGCACACTGGCAAAGATCGATAAGAAGCAGCAGAACAATCAGCCGGCCGCGGCCGAGCCGGCGAAAATTGCCATCGCGACGGCGCCAGCCAGCGCGCCGGCGACGATGCCGGGAACGGCTTCGGCCAGCACGCGCCCCGCGCCGACGACGCAGCTTTTCGCGGGGTTGCCCGATGAGTTGGCAACAGCACTGAACGCGCTGCAGTCGGCCGCGCCGGCCGGTCAGCGCACGCAGGTGCTGGCTTCGATCCGCACCGTGTTTGACGACCTGCAAGGACAGCGCCTTGCGGGCATTGTCATACTCACCGACGGGCGCGACAGCCCGGCCGAGGCGGTTTCCGATCTGGTGCTGCAGCTTCGCGAATATGCGATGCGCGTATTCCCAGGACTGCGTGTAGTGGCGATACCGGTTGGCTCCGACAGCGCGCCGATGAACTGGAGCATTGTTGGTGTGAAGATGCAGACGGATGTTTTCAAGGATGACATCGTAAATCCGACGATTTCCGTGCGGGGAACGGGACTGCCGAAGGGATCGCGTACCACGTTGCGGCTGATCAACCACAAGACTGGCGCGCCGATGCGCGGCATCGATGGCCAGCCAGCGACAATTGAGATCGTCGCCAATGACGATCAGTCGCAGGATGTCGAGCTGCCATTCAAGCCCGACGAATTGGGACAGATTGATCTCGATGTGGCGCTGGATCACAAGGATCGCGAACTGGATGACCAGGACAATATTCGCGCGGTGCCGCTGAAGGTGCTCGATGCGAAAATCGCAGTGCTGTATGTCGATGGATACCCGCGCTGGGAATATCGATATCTGCTGCGCGAAATGATTCGCGACAAGACGGTGGATATCTCCGCGTACTTGTTTTCGGCCGACGCGGGCGTGACGCAGGATGGCGACGAGAACATGCGCATCCAGCGGTTTCCACTGGATATTAAGGAGATGATGCGCTACGACGTCGTCATTTTTGGCGATGTCGATCCGAATCAATTTACGGACGCGCAGCTTGCTCTGGTCAACGAGTTTGTCAGTAAAAAGAATGGTGGATTTGGGATGATCGCCGGGCCGCGGTGGTCGCCGGCGCGATATCGCGGAACGGTCATCGAGCAATTACTGCCGGTGACGATCGATGGCGTGAGCGCGAATGACGGCAACTCGCTGATCACGCAGGGATTTCGGCCACTGCTGACGAAGGAGGGACAATCATCGACGGTTTTCCGGTTCTTCTCGGACAAGGCGATCAACGAACGTTTTTTGACTCAGGACATTCAGCCGGTGTTCTGGTATTGCCGAGGCGTGCAGCCCACGCCCGGCTTGGGCTAGGTCTATGCTGAACATCCGGATCAGGATTCCGACGGCCGCCGTCAGCCGATCCTTGTTTTCGGGCGATTCGGGGGCGGACGAACAATGTTCTCGGCGATCGACGATTCGTGGCGATGGCGCTTCTACACGGGAGAACAGGTTTTCGACACCTATTGGGTGCAACAGCTTCGCTATCTGGCCCGCGCGAAAAAGCTGGGTCAGGGAAAATATTCGCTGGCGACTGAAGCGCAGATTTACGATCTCGGTGCGCAGGTAACCGTGAACCTGCGTGTGCCCGATCCGGAGATTTTGCGGCAGCTTTCGGATCAGGTAACGATCGACATCCTGGACTCGAAGGGTCAGGTGGTGCGAAAGATTCCGCTTTCGCGGCAGGAAGGACAAGCGGAGTTGTTCAGCGCGCAGTTTCCGGCGGAGCGGATCGGCAAATTCACAGCCCATAGCGATGGGCTGGCAGGCGGACCGGCTGTGGATTGGCCGTTCGAGGTGGAGCAGCCGAAGCTGGAATTGAATCGGCCGGAGGTCGATCGCGCGCTGTTGAGCCAGGTGCAGTCGATTTCACCGGGTGGCATCTCGCTGGCGATCGACGAGGCACCGGCGCGGCTGGCGGGCCTGATCCCCAGCGCGGAGAAGATCACACAACTCGAAAACGCCCGTCCCATCTGGAATGCACCGATTGCGATGTTTCTTTTTGTGCTACTTATCACCCTCGAATGGGTATTACGTAAGGTGTTTGGATTGTTGTAGGACGAATAATTGAGTCGCGGGTTGCCGGGCCTGCCAGTGAGGCGGCCGGCAAGCAGGAATAATCCGGGAGCATGCCATGGCCGACAATCTACTGATTGATTCACTTCACGGGATTCGTCGGCGCGTTCGGGTGCTGACGTTTTTGCGCGGTGCGGGCATTGTGGTTGCGTGGGCGGCGGGGCTGATGTTTTTGGCGGCGCTGCTGGATTACTTGCTTCGGTTGCCGGTTGCGCCGCGCATGGTGGTGGTCGTTGCCGCGGCGGCGGGTGTTGGCTACGCCGCCTGGCGATGGCTTGTGCGCCCGGCGCTGGCGAAGCTGTCGATATCAGATGTGGCGGGGCATCTTGAGGAATCGTTTCCGCAGTTTGATGATCGGCTCCGTTCGAGCGTTGTTTTTGCCAGTGGCGATGTGCCCGGGTCCGAAGTGATGAAAGCGCGAACCACGGCGGATGCGGCCCGGATGGCGCAATCGTTGAATCTTAATGATGCCATCGCGACGCGGCCGGTATGGGCATCGCTTGCGGCGGGACTTGGGGCGGTGACGGCGGTTGTGGTTATCGCGATTCTCTTTCCCACTACGGCGCGGATCCTCATGAACCGCATGTTTGGCGGAAACGCTGAGCTTCCGAAGAGCGTGCAGATCACTTCAGTCGAAGGCCTCCCGGATTATGTCGCTTATGGCGACCGCGTGCCCGTGCGCGTGCGCATCGGCAAGGGCTCGCCTTCCAAGGTTGTCGCGTATTTCAAATTCGACGACGGCCACACGGAGAATGTCACACTCGTCGCCGAAGAGGGGGAATATGTCGGCAGCATATCGGCCCGCAGCGATGCGCATGCGCTGCAGGTCTGGGTTAAGGCTGGGGACGATCAGACCGATCCGCGCACGATCGCGGTGGTTCCTGGGCTGGCGATTTCCCGCGTTGAGGCGGTCATTGATCCGCCCGATTACACCGAAGCCAGACCGGAGCCCGCGGTGGATCTGGCTGCGCGGGCGGCCAATGCGACCGTTGGCGCCACGGCGTCTGTGATCGTTCGCTTTAACAAGCCGCTTGCGGCCGGGACGAATGTGATGCGATTGGTACAACTGCCCGAGGCCACGCCAATCGCGGCAAAGCTCGAGCGCACGATGGATGGCGCCAGGGAAATCTGGACGGCAACATTTCCGCTGACCAAGCCCGAGACGCTGCGATTTCGCGTTGAGGCGCGCGACATCCACGGATTTCACAATCCGGCCACTGAGGAATATCAAGTCGTCGTAAAGCGAGACGCCATTCCGTCGGTGGTGATCGAGCGCCCACAGAAGAACGAGGACCGCACGCCGCAGTCTTTCGTTCCGCTGCAACTGCTGGTCGAGGATGACTACGGCTTTGATGAGCGCAAATTGATTGTGACGCGCGATCGCGGCGGCGAGCAGAAAGGTATCGAGGTCGATCTCGACAAGCTTGACGATTGGCAGCCGGTGACGGGCGATCTTGGCAGCGCCGAGCGACGGCGCTATCGAATCAACTGGGATTGGGAGCTTTCGAAGGCTTTTGACGATGAGCTGAAGCCGGGGGACAAGCTCGAAGTCCATGTGCGCGTGGTGGACAACTACAAGGTGACGCGTAAGCCATCGGCGGCCGCGACCCGGCCACAGGATGACGCCGGCCCGGATGAAACGGTGGATGTGCTGGGCAACGGTGATCTGCTTGTTCGGCACGCCCCGGTATCGAGCGGAAAGGTCGTCATCACGATCATCAGCCAGGAGCAGCTTCAGGTTCAGGCCAACGACCAGATGCGCCAGATTTACGAGCAGGTGCAATCGGTCGATCGGCTGCAGGAACGCACGCTGGTCGAGACGCGCAACCTGCGCGAGCAGGTCGGCAAGAACGAAGGTAAATTCGATTCGTCGGCGCAGATGTCGTTGCAGCGACTCACCGATCAGCAGGGAAGCGCAATGGCGCGGACGGGATCGTCGGCCAAAGACCTCGAAAATCTGCGGACGCGGCTGGAACAGAACCGCGCTTCGGAGAAGAATCTTCAGGATCGCGCCAACGAAGTTGGGCGCACGATGCGGCAGATCGCTGATGGCGCGATGAGCAATGCGACGCGCAATTTGAGCGGCGCGCAGGATCCGTCGGCCGGCAACAAAGGCCAGCAGGAGATCAAGCCCGCTGGCGAAAAATCCGACCCGGCCGACGGCAACTCCAAGGGCGAACCAAAATCCGCTGAGAGCAAAGCCGGCAACCCCGATGGCAAAACACCTGCGACGCAGGGCAGTGGCGCAGAAGCCAAGGGTAACGGGGACACGGGTAAGGCGGACAAGGGCAGCGAGGCGAAAGGAACCGAGGAAAAGGGTAGCGAAGGAAAAGGGTCGGAAGCCAAAGGTTCCGAATCGAAGGGGTCTGAGGCCAAGGGTAGTGAAGGGAAAGGCACCGAGGCAAAGGGTAGCGAGGCAAAGGGTAGCGAGGCAAAGGGTTCGGAAGGCAAGGGCAGTGAGTCTAAGGGCTCAGAGTCAAAGGGATCTGAAGCGAGTCAGGCGGGAGGGTCGAGTGGGCAGCAGAGCCCCAGCCAGTCTTCGCTGAGCCGTGCGGAAAAGAATCAGCAGCAGGCGTCGGATCAGTTGAAGCAGGCGCTTCAGAAAATGGGATCGTTCGGCGATCTGGAACGGCTGCGCAAGGAGACTGAAAAAGCGCTGGCCGAGCAGATGGCGCTTTCGGATCGGCTCAAGGCGTTTGGCGAGAAGCATCTGGGCGAGGAAGTCGAAAAAATGAGTCCGGAGGTCAAGAAGGAATTGAAGGATCTCGCGGCCGCTCAGCAAAAGGCGGCCGAGAATACTCAGAAGTTAACCGAGCAGTTGAACAAATCGGCGCAGAACACGCAGCAGTCTGACCCCGCAGGGTCGAAGGCGATGAAGGATGCCGCTGGCAAGTCGCAGTCACAGGGCGTGAGCTCGAATCAGCAGCAGGCCGCCGAACAAATGAGCGACAACAAGATGGGCGGCGCTCAGCCGCGGCAGAAGCAGGCGGAGCTTGGTTTGAAGATGATGGCGGATGTATTGCGCGAGGCGGAGCGCAACAAGCTGGCGCAGCTCATCGAGCAGCTTGCTGAGATGAAGGAAAAGATCGCCGGCCTCGTCAAGCGCCAGGCCGGGCACAATATTGACAATCTCGCACTGATGGATCGGAAAAAGGAGGCAGAGGATACGGCACTGGTGAAAAAAGCCGGCCGGGACGTGAAGCCATTGGCGCAGCCGACCGAAATGGCCGCGCTGGTTCGCGGCCAGCAGTTGACGGAGCGCAATTCGCGGACCTACGCAGGGGATGCGGAAAAATTGCAGAAGGGCGGCGCTGAGATTGCGGCCGGCCTCACCAAGGCCGCCGGCTTCATGGAGCGCGGCATCGGTCTGCTTGTCGATGAGAAGAAGGACGAGGCATACAAACCCTCGCAGGTCGATGCGCTGAAGGCACTCGAAGATTGTCTTGCCGACATCGAACAGCAGGAGAAGGAAGCGAAGGACGCCAACGAAGAGCAGGACCGCGATACACTGCGGCAGACGTTTGAGAAGATTCGCGACGACCAATTGGCATTGAATGGCCGCACGACTGCGATCGATGGCTCGCCGCGCGACAAGGATGGATCGTATCTTGATCGCAAGATGGCTTCGGAGCTGACGGGCCTGCCGAACAAGCAGGGGGATTTGTCCGGCCGAACCGGCAAGCTGACCGACCAACTGGCGAAGCTCAGTAGCATCGTCTACGTCTGGGCTGCCCGCGATATCGTCTCTTCGATGGATTCGGTGAAGGAGGATCTTGCCCGGCCGGAAACGGGCGTGCCCACCCAGTCTGAGCAGGCGCGCATCATCGAGCAGCTTGACGCGATGATCAAAAATCTGGCGATCAAGCCGAAGAAATCGGAGTTTGCCCAGGCGCCGCCTCCAGGCGGCGGCGGAAGCGGTGATGGCCCGCCGAAGAAGCCGACGCTGCCTTCCGAGGTTGAAATCCGGATGCTTCAGGCGCTTCAGTTGGCGTTGAATAATTCGACGATCAAAATCGAGAAGGATGGCGTCGAGAAGAACAAGCAGAAGTTGACCGCGCTTGGCTCACGGCAGGGGGAGCTGCGCACGCTTCTGAGGGAGCTTTTCAAGGCCGCATCTGAAGGGAAGATCGACGTAGGCGAAAAGGAGCCTGATCCGCGCGATCTGTTGCCTGAAAAGGCGACAGCGGAGCAGGTTACAAATGAGGAGGAGCAGCGCCTTCTGGCCGGCAAGGCCGAAATGGACCCGACGGAGAAACAGGTCGTCCTGAATGCCGATCGAATGAGCCGATCCGGTCAGCGGCTGGCGCTGCGAAATGATCCGGGCATGACCACGCAGGAGATTCAGAAGCGCATCATCATGGATCTGGAGAAGATGGCGGACGATGCGCGGCAGTCTTCGTCGAGTGCGTCGGGCCAGCCAAAGCCCGGCGAAGGCAAGCAGCCCAAGCCTGGCGAGGGCGAGCAGGCTGACAACCAGGGAACAGGAAAGCCCGGTAAAGGGAGCATGAAAGGCGGCAACACGGCGGCCGCCAAATCGACGATGGTCGCCGGTCCCGGCGGCACAGGACCGACGACCGACATACGCCAGACCGCCAAGACATGGGGCGAACTGACCCCGCGCATGCGCGACGCGGTAATGGAAGGTTCGAGCGAGTCGATCATCGAGAAATACCGACAATTGACGATGGACTACTACCGCAACATGGCGAGCAAGGCGAGCGAGCGCAGTGGATCGCGATGATTTTCGCGGACGGCGGCGCAGCAATGCGCATCGATCGGATTCACCTGCCGAGCCTGAATGCAGAACGGACCGCCGAGCAATTCGGCGGTCCGTTCTTCGTTTCTTCTGACGGTAAGCGTTGCTTTATAACTGCTGGGATTGCGCCATGTAGGACTTGAACCTACAACCCGCTGATTAAGAGTCAGCTGCTCTGCCAATTGAGCTAATGGCGCGTGTGGCTGGCGGGGGTGAATGTATCGGCTGGTCGGGGGGTGTCAAGTCTGCTTTGGGGCGCGCGGGGAGCGTGAGCGAGGCGCGCAAAAACGTATTGCGCGGCGGATTCACGGTTTTCGGACAACCCGAAATTCGGCGCGGGGCGCGGTTATTCGGGCGTTGGCGGGTGGCATGATTTCGTTGACTTGGCGTGGACAGGAGGGGACAATGCCATCAGCGGCAGGGGGTTGGCCGCGGCGGTTGTTGCATCCTGGATTTTCCACCAATTGATTGCGGAGCATCGCGTTATGCGTGATTCGACTTTTGCCGGT
>JBBQCK010000098.1:0-7905 GCA_038318605.1 Tepidisphaerales bacterium
AGAGTTTTTCCGGCGAGGTCGCTCACGAACATGGTAATTTCGATTATCTGATGGGCGCGGATGTCGATGTCGACCATCCCGATGTGCGGCAGGAGTTATACCGCTGGGGCGAATGGTTCGTCGAATCAACCGAGGTGGACGGCTTTCGGCTGGATGCGGTCAAGCACATTCCCGCCAGTTTTTACAAGGAATGGTTTCAACACCTGCGGACGAAATTTGTCGGGCGCGAGTTATTCGGTGTCGGCGAATACTGGTCGCAGGACATCGGCGAGCTGCACGGATATCTGGCCGCGACCGAAGGCGTGATGAGGCTGTTCGATGTGCCGCTGCACTATCACTTTCATCAGGCTTCCAACGATGGGCGCGCCTACGACCTCCGCCAGATATTCGATCACACGCTGGTCGCGGAAAATCCGCTGATGGCGGTGACGTTTGTCGACAACCACGACACCCAGCCCGGCCAGTCGCTTGAATCGTGGGTGCAGGACTGGTTTAAGCCACTGGCGTATGCGTTGATTTTGCTTCGCGGAGACGGCTACCCCTGTCTCTTCCATGGAGACTATTTCGGAAATCCCGGCGACAAAGAGGGCAACCACAAGCTGCTCAGCCATCGCAAGCTGATCGACGATTTTCTACAGGCCCGCGCCAAATATGCCTGGGGCGACCAGCACGACTATATCGATCACCCGCAATGTATCGGCTGGGTCTGGTCGGGCAACACCGAGCATCCGGGATCACTGGTGGTGCTGATGAGCACTGGTGACGAGGGCTTCAAACGGATGAAAACGTTTCACGGAAAAAGTACGTATCGTGATTTGACTGGCCACTGCATCGACCCGATCACCACTGATGACGCCGGCGAAGCGGAGTTCAGATGCCCGGCAGGCAAGGTGAGCGTCTGGTGTATGTGCTGAGAACTGTATTCCAAAGAAACGCCGCCGTGGCGGTTGGGGTGCTTCAGCGCGCTGGCGAATGTCACGCGGCCGCGCGCATCGCCTGCATCATGAGCGCATGGTCCTGGCGCGGATGTTCGAGCGGATGCGTTGATCGATTGGCCATGTTGGCGCGGAAGCCCAACCCAATCCCCAAAGCCGCAAGGATCTCCAATGTGGCTGTGCTGTACGAGTTGCAGGGATGGCTCATCGTCGTCGGCATGACTCCCGTGGCCTTTTCCAATAGCGATTGATTCTTCGCATATTCCGCCGACTGCTCCGGAGGAGTCAGGCGTTCCAGGCGCGTGGGATGGGTGTGTGAATGAAGGCCGATGACATGGCCGGCCTCGGCCAGCATCCGCAGCGCCGGGGCGTCCATCCAGAGATTCGCGGCGAGATCGGCCGACGATAGGCCACGTTTTGCGATCATTGCATCCATGACTGCGCAGTAGCGCTGCGGGCCAAAGGTTTCATCGCGCAGGAATCGGAAACGGCGATCATCGTCGCTATAGAACGCAAAATCGACGAGATAATGTCGCGGATTAAATTTTGAAAGCGCTGCTTCCGCCACCTGTGCATTCGGGCCGTCCCGCACCGCGGAAAAGAAGGCCGTGTAAAAGGCGTCAATTGTTTCGAAGCAAACCGTACGAAATTTTCGATAGATTTCGAGTCGATCAACCTGCCGCTGGAGAACGCACGAGTACGGGAAAAAAAATGCCGTCAGGCCGCGATCGCGCATGACCGCAAGTGCGATGTCGTATTGGCAGCGAAGGTTGTCGTCGAACGTCAGGCACAGATCGGTTTCCCGCAGCGCCCTCGTCAGGGCCCGTCGATGCCATTCGCGCGCAGGCAATATGTTTTGCCGGCCCAGGAAAGTGAGCAGGTCGTCAAATTCTTCAGCGCTGATCGCCCCCTGTCCGGCCGGATGACGGCATGCGCCGCCGTGGTCCGCGTCGTGAAAGTGATGGAACATGATTCCATGCGCCGGCATTGTTCTTTTATCGGACGCGGGTTGGAAATCACATAAGTTCCCGCGTGCGAGCGGTCATGTTGAATTGACCCTCCGTGCCGGCGCGCTACGCTGGCGGCATGGGATTGGTAGGGCGTGGATTTTTCTACATGGCGGCGTGGGTGATCTTGCCGGCGGTTGCAGGTTGTGCACAGCCGGGTGAATCGCCCGCGAATGCCATTGCGCAGGCTCAGTCCGGCGGACAACCTTCAACAGCGCCGGCGTTGCCAATCTGGCGGCAGATTCAGGATTTGATGCCTGCATGGAAACAGATGCCCGTGCGCGTGCTGGCGGACTTCGAGCAGCCTGCACAGCGGGCGTTCGTGGCAGCCCCGGGTGGAAAAACGACGTGGCTCTCGAATGGCGGACACACCGGCCACGGTGCCGTTCGTATCAGCGCCGAAGCCGGCGAAGTGCGTATCGACCTTTCTCGCATTGCTCCAGGCGAACAATTGCCGGGACAGTGGACATTGCTCGGGCTGTTTATCCGCAGCGACGCGGATGCGTCGATGACCATCGGCTACGAAATCGGTGGCACAATGCAGAGCCCGCGACGGCTGACCGTGCGCGGCGACGGGCAGTATCACTTCGTTGCACTGGACCTGTCCACGCTTTCGCCGCTGACAACAGGTCATTCGCCGCCCGAGTCCATCTCCACAGCAGGCGCTGCTTTGGTGTTGCGGTTTGATGCGGCGCTGGTAGGCCCGATCGACATCGATGACGTGGCCCTGGTGAACGATCGACGTACGCTTATCACTCGCGATGACGGCCGCGCCGCCGGCGTTGAACCCTGGATGATCGAACAAAAAGGCTTTGCGACGATCATCGATGCGATGCCTCATTTCCGCATTGTGCTCGATGACGTCCAGCAAAAGCCGGATGGATGGCGCGTCGAGGAATTTTCGCCGCTGCGCATCGTCGCGCGTTCGGCCGATGCAAAGCGATGCGCCGTGTATTACCACGATGGCCGGGCATTGGCGACCGGCCAGCTCAGCATCATCTCGGCGTCGCTGCGGCCGATGGAATTGGCCTTGCGCCAGTCGCACGAACACCCGCTACACATTGACGTTGAGGGGGAAGGAAATCGCCTCGAACGCACGCGGCCTGGGGATACAAACAATGACGGATACGACGAGACAATGGGATGCTACGGAATTATCGCGACCGGCCAGCGGCTGGATGTGTTGCTGACGCCCGATGGCGGCGCCGTGATGTCACCTGTGCTGGAGATTTCCGGAATGCCGGCGAGCGGCCGGATCATGGCGACGGTCGATGGCCGCCTGGCCGACCGCATCTGCCGCACCTCAACCGGCCGGATTCTTGTCGAGCTTCCTGGCAGTATCGACCGACCATGTCATGTGGACGTCAGCGTTCGCTGATCGATTTTCCCGCAATCTGTGCCGGGGCCGGTCGGATGCATCTGAGCCGGCGTTGCGCTTACTGCAAATTAACAGGCATGATGACGTACAGGAAATCCGATCCGCCCTTGATCAAGCCAGGGCGATTGGCAGCGGTCATCTCGAGCGATACCTCGTCATCGTTGACGGCCTTTAGCCCGTCTGTGAGATAAAGCGGATTGAAGCCAATCTCAAAATCCGGCCCTTCGTACTTGCATGGAAAATCAACCTTCGATTCACCGGCCGATGGCGACTGGCTGCTGATCACAAGGCCGCTCTTACCGAATTTCAGCCTGACGCCTTTGCTTTCTTCGGTGGTTACCAGTGATGCACGCCGCACGGCGCTTAAGAAATCAGCCGTTGCAGCCTTCATCTGGCGATCGGTGTCGCGCGGGATTACATCCTCGAACGGTGGAAACTGCCCATCGACCAGGCTGGTGGTCAGCGTTGCCTGCGGCGTGCTGATGACCGCCTGCGATGAAGTGATGTGAAATCCGATTGGCTCTTCCGGGTTGACGATCAGCCGATCGATCAAGGTCATGGCCTTGGTCGGAATGATCGCGCGAATACCTTCCTTCTCGGTGTTTTTTGCAGGCTTGCTCAGGTCCCCTTTTGATTGTGCCAGGCGGTGGCCGTCCGTGCTGACCATCAAAATCGACTTGCCATTGGCAACCGCGAGCACGCCATTGAATGCATATCGCGTTGAGGCCGTGGCGGCGGCAAAAACGGTCTGGGCACTCAACTTCTTCAACAGTCCGCCCTGTATTTCAAAATCCGGCTCGACCGCCTCCCCGCCGATGGAGGGAAAGGTATCGACAGGCTGGGTTGGAATTTTGAAGAGTGAATCCTGGCCTTTGAGCTCGGCGACTTCGCCGGACAATTCGATCGAAAGCGTATCGTCGATGCTTTCGCGGACGATATCGCGGAATTTATCGGCCTGAACGAGAATTTCGCCGGGTTCGCTGATTTCGACCTGGTTGTCCCGATACACAAGCGATAGTTCGAGGTCGGTTGCCCAGAGCGTAAGCTGATTGTCGCGGGCGGAGACCTTGACGCATTGCAGTACGGGCTTGGGGGTACGCCCCATGACGACACTACTGGCGACGTTCAAGCCCTCCAGAAGGGCACCCCGATTACAGATGACTTTCATTTTGCGGAGTGTAACCATATCTCTTTAGATTGAAAACTTTAGGACAGTAGTCGTATTGATGAGTCCTGTCGTATTGTGGGAAAAATCCACTGTGGATTTGCAAACCATTTTATCAAAGGCACTTACAGAGATAACCAGTCGATTTTTCGTGTGGATAAGCTGTGGGATGTCCTGTCGCGACGATGGCGCGCCTGGGTCGGCTTGAGACAGCGAAAACCATATTTTCTGACGACTGACGCGAGCGACATTGCACGACGACAGGCGATCATCAGCTTTTCCGGACCCTTTCCACAGGGTTTCCAGATTCCCTGTTGAAAGCAGGATCGCGATATTGCACATTGTAGCTGGCGGCGGGTCTTTCGGGGCAGTTTGATCGTCAACTCCCGCACCATTGTCGCTGCTCAGGGCCATGCACATGCTCCAACTACTGCGATACCTCTGGGCTTTTCCTACCACGTTGCTGGGGCTGTTTTTTGTTCCGCTTGCAATCGTCGGCGGGGGCGTGCGCTGGAACGACGGCGTGCTGGAGCTACACAGTCCGGCCATCGCATTTTTCCTGCGACGCTGCACGCTGCTGCAGGCCGGCGCCAGCGCCATGACGCTTGGGCACGTTGTTCTGGCCCGCACTCGCGCGCTTCACGAAGCCACCCGTGCCCATGAACGCGTTCATGTGCGTCAATGCGAACGCTGGGGCCCGCTGTTTCTTCCAGCCTATGCCGCTTCATCGCTGGCGTGTCTGATCGCCGGGAAGGACGTCTACCGAGACAATCGCTTCGAGCGCGAGGCATGGGGCGTTCAAAAGCCGTGATGCAGGCTCAGCCACATGATGCCTGCGAAAACAATCAATACTCCCGCGGCTACCAGCAACGCCATGCGCGGATTCACGCGATTTGCCTGATGGGTGCTGTCAATGCTTTTTTGCCGGCGGCGAAGGTGGTGAAGGATGTAGTGAAACATGGCAATACACTCCGCGCCGACGAGCTTTGGAACGATCGGTTGAAGCGTGCAAAGTGCTGAAGCATTGTGGTTACTGCTTCGCCAGCTTGCGGTAATACTCTTTGAGTGGGGTGGACCAGGCGGGCGGGATGTTTCCCTTCATTGCGTCGTTTATCTCTTCTTCCCGCTTTGAACCGGCGGTGGGCGATGTATCGTGTTCGACGTGAGCCTGGCCGGACAAAAGCGTATGGCTTGCGTCCAGATCCTGCAGCATGACATCTTTGCGCCGCATCGCGTTTTCGTAACGATTTGCCCGCAAATCGCTCTCGGTGCGGCGCATCAGCGCAATGGCATCGAGCAGGCGGAAGTTGTCATACCGGCCAACCTTTTGCTCAAGCTGAATGCGCTCGGCCTTGTTGCGAAGCTGCGCCTGTTTGTCGGCCAGACGCTTCATCTCCTCCTGCTGCTTCGGGCCGACCGGACCTTCCAGGCCCGCGCCGCCTTGGCCGCTGAGTTTGCCGCCGCCGGTGGCGCCGCCGGTCGGATCCTTGCTCTCATCCTTGATCTGGCCTTGTTGAAACGCGGTTGGATCGAGCCGCGTCGGCGTGGGGCGGCCGCCTTTGCCGGTCGCCGTATCCTCCACCATCTCACCCGAGGATTTACCGCTGCGTCCTTCGCCAGATCGGCCGTTCATTTCGCTGTCGTTGGGTAACTGATTGCCGGTCACACCTTTTGCTGACATGTCGGCGATCGGTCCGTCGGCCGCGTCCCAGCCGGCGCCTTTGTCCATCGAATCCGCCCATGAGCTGGTCGCATCTTCCATCTCTTCGAACAGATCCTCCTGCTGTTCCATCAGGTCGCCGACCATGTCCTCCAGTTCCTTAGGAAGTTCGGCCATCGGCACATCCGTCTTGCCGCCGGTAGGCTCTTCCATGCTCCACTTCTGGTGATCGGGCTCGTCCATCAGCCACTTTTCAAGATTCGTCTCGATTTCCTTCGCCAGCTCCAAGCCGCTTTCCTCGGCCGGGACAGCGATCTCGACGGCATTCTTCTTCAAAGCGTCCTTTGCCATTGTGACTTCGGAATAGACCTCCATCAGTTCCTTCAGCAGCGAAGCGTTGGCCATGTCCTGCTCGGCCAGCTTCGAGAAATCCGTCACCTTTTCGCTCATGAAGGCATCCAGCTTTTCCTGGGCGACCTTCAATTCCTCGGCCAGCTTCTTGTCGGCCTCATCCCAGTTGTCCACAGGGCGCTTCGCCAGGGTTGCGCTGGCGTCCAGAATGCGTTTTTCCTCTTCGATGAATTTTTTCAGGTCGTCCTTCAATTTTTCGTAGGCTTCTTTTTTATCCAGCGGCATATCGCCGCCGCGGCCGGTGTTCTGGGTTGTAGGCGCAGGTGCGGCGCCGAGCACCGCCAGCAGGCTTTCCAATGTCTTCACGATGCGCTGCTGCCGATCCTGCAATACTCCGTTGAGCTTCACCTTTTCGGCGTCCACCAGTTCGCCGGCGATCGCATCGCATGTTTCGACAGCCTCGCGCGCCGAGGCGTCGGCCAGCACCAGAAGTGTTTTCTGCACAATGCGCGTCTCGGAGTCATATTTTTCGTTGTTGGCGGCATCCAACATCATTTGTCGCAGCGCGGTCTGGCCGGATTTTAGCGATTGCAGCGCGGCGGCATCCTTAACCTTCCAGACCTGCGCCTGCGCGAGCAGAGCCCGCTGCTTTTCGATCATTTTCTGGAGCAGCTTGCGAATGCGATCGAGCTGTTCCGCCTGCGCGCGAGCCACTTCCGCGTCATCGCGGAACGTGATGGCGACGATGTCGGATGACGCCGTCTGCGGGCCAAAATCATCGGAGCTTTTGCCATCGGCTGGCGAATTGGTCGTGATCACACCAGCCAGTTTGCGGTTATCTGTCGCTTCAATTTGCAGGCGTACGGTGTTGCCGTGCCGCCGAACCTCTTTCGGTACGTCCAGCGTGTAATTGATTTCCATCGGCGAGGGCGCATCGGAATAGGTCGTTCCGCCGCCCGGGGCGAGCTCGAGCGCCGTTTCCGGTTTGAAAGAAGACAAAACGCGCGTTGCTGTCAGGCCATGGTCGTCGCGCACGATTGCGTGCAGCACAATCGGCGCATCGACGCCGACGTTGATTTGCGCCGCGCCAGGCCATTTCCATTCGACCACCGGCGCATGGTCCACACGGCAGGCGATCGGCAGGGCATTGGACGGCTGGCGGGCTACGATTTCCCGAGCAGCACTGCCCCCTTCCATCAGGGCGATTGACAAGGCGGCATCGTTGGTCAGCACCATTGATGCTGTGAGTGCCTGGCGGGAATCGTCGGCCTTCATCTCGACCTTTTCGCCGTCGTGGGCGCCATACTCCATCAGCGCACCGGTTACCGGGACGTTTGTGGTCGCTGTCACCACGATCGTCGAGCCTTGCGCGGCGGAGATGCGTGCGGATTCATAATCTTCTTCCTTAC
>JBBQCK010000099.1:0-7892 GCA_038318605.1 Tepidisphaerales bacterium
CGACCGGAGGCACTGATCACGCTGGCATTATATAAGAGGTCCGAAGCAATGCTCGCTTTCTGTCTCCACCTCCCTACTGCTTCTCACTACTATGTCCCGGAAAAACCCGGGCCGTTGGGTCGGTGAATTGCCGCGCGTGGTTGACGGCCGTGCAGGCTTCGCCGAAGCCGGTGGCGATCAACTTTAGTTTGCCGGGGTAGGTGCAGACATCACCTGCGGCGAAGATGCCGGGGCGGGTGGTTTGCATGGTGTGATCGACCTTGATCTGGCTGCGATCCAGCTCGAGATTCCAGCCGGCGATCGGGCCGAGCGTGCTTTGGAAACCGATGTTCACCAGGACCGCATCGACCTCGATCGTTTGATGGCATTTGCTGCGATTGTCATACAATGTCGCCGCCGAAAGCGCGGGCCGGCCGGCCAGGGATGACAGTTCGTGAAAGGTCAGCACGCGCGCGCTGCCGGCCAACAATTTTGCCACGGCCGACTCGTGGGCGCGAAATTTGTCCGTGCGATGGATCAACGTCACCGACCGCGCGACGGGCTCGAGGGTGTTCGCCCAATCGACGGCGCTGTCGCCGCCGCCGACGATGAGCACGCGGCGGCCTTGAAAATCATTGATTCGCCGGACGAAATAATGAAGCCCCGCGTTTTCGTACGTTTCAACATCTGCTAGGCTCAGACGGCGCGGCAGAAAGGATCCGATGCCGGCGGCGATCAATATCGATTTGGCATGATGCGCGCTGCGATCGGTTTCAATTTCAAACTGGCCGGCGCGCTGATGCAGATGGCGCACACGCTCGCCCAGGGCATAGGCGGGGCGATATTGGTTTGCCTGTTCAAGAAGATTTGCCACTAGGTCGCGGGCGAGGATGCGCGAAAAGCCGGGAGCGTCGTAGATGTATTTTTCGGGATAGAGCGTGGCGAGTTGGCCGCCTGGCGTTTCGAGTGAATCGAGGATTTTGACGGACATCTGCCGCAGGCCTGCATAAAAGGCCGCGAACAAGCCGGTCGGGCCGGCGCCGATGATGCAGATGTCGTAGGATTCAGTCGGGCTGTCCGCCATGGCACGACGATGGTAGGTGGCTTCGCCGGGTTTGGCTGGCGGACAGGCGTCTGACACCTGACCGACAAACCACCGACCGGCGCTTGTCGAACGGCGGATATCTTGAATTAAACGGCTATTTTATGGATGCTTTGTGTCTGCCAAGCCCGCGCGCGACGGCATCGCGCTGGCGGCCGGTTGGGTGGCCGGCCGCGTTGCGGCCTTGGCGGGCGTGGCGGCAAGGGCTTCAAATCGGCCGGCAAATGTCTGGGTTGCCTTCAGTTCTCCCTCGGCGGAGGCGGCGCGAATTTTGGCGGACTCGGCAGTCTGGCGCTGGCGGTCAATTTCGGCGGAGGCCCGATCCAGTTCGGCCTGTGCGCGCTCGGCGTCGGACATCTGGCGGTCATTCATGTCGTGCATCTGCCGCACCAGAAAATCAGAGTCGGCCTGTGCGCGGGCGATTTTGTGCGTGACGGAAGTGATGCCGATAAAAGCGGTGATGATCAATATGCCAACGCACGACCATGCGACGGCCGAGTGATTGCGGGCACGGCGCAGGTCCTGCTCGGCGGAATTGATCTGGCGCTGGAAGGCCGACATGGCCAGATCCGCGCGGCGAAGGCGATCCTCGCTCAATGCCAGGGCGTGGGATCGATCGACTTCCGGCTTGTGTTGCGCTGGTGAGGCTGTGGCAGACACGGCCGCGGTTGTGCCGGCCGGTGCGGTGTCTTTGGAAAAGCCGTCAGCCCCCTGCCCAATCGGGCTGGCTGACGCGAAGGTGTCGGACGTTTGTCGTTGTCGGTCAGGATCTGTCGGCGCCGTGGAATATGTGGGCTCGCCAGTGATCTCGGCCGGCTGAGGCATTGCGGCCGGTTCCGGTTCATCCGGCAGACAGACCAGCACCTCACGCCGTCCAGCTTCGAGGCGGGTTTCGACATCGTTTCGACTGATCCGGCGATGGAGGGTGCGGGAGGAGATGCCAAGCGTCGAAGCCGCTTCCTCAATTGACTGCCATTCGTAGGCCATTGTCGCTCCTTCAGTAAGGCCACCACTGACATCCATGCCAGTGTCGGAATTGACCGGCCCAATTAAACCATGTCGGTCAATTGTCAATCATGAATGTAAACGCTCCGGCAAAAGTGTCAAACGCAGGCAATAAATGACAACATAAAAGTTCGTATTAGGTTATGTTGTCACGGATGTGATGTCGGGAAATCAGGGCCGTAACGCCAAGGCCACCCGGGTAGTGAGTAACAAGAGTCCTGCAATTCTTGGCGGCCATGGCGCCTTGGCGTTCTACCTTATCTGGCCGCTTTATTTGGTCGCGTAAAGGCCTAGTCATCAACAGTGACGCCGAGACGGTTAAGCAGTTCGTCAAATTGATCGAGGGAAGAGTAGTGCAGAACCACCCGGCCGGTGCTTTTCTTTGAGCCAGACTGAACCTGCACTCGGAGGCCGAGTTGGCGGCTGAGTGAGCGTTCCAGCTCTGCTACATGGGCTGATTTGGCTGCTTCAGCGGGTTTCTGCTCTTTGACAGGGGTAAGGGCAACTTGAACGAGCTCTTCCAATCGTCTTACGCTCATGTCCTGCGCCCCTACCAAGTTTGCCAGGCGAGCCTGATCGGCGAGGTTTGGCAGACTTGCCAGAACTTTGGCATGGCCCAGTGTCAGCTTGCCAGCGACGATCAAATCCTGAGCGTCCGGACATAGTTCGAGTAGGCGCAGGTGGTTGGCGATGGAGCTGCGCTGTTCGCCAAGTTTGTCGGCCAATTCATGCTGCGTCAGGCCGATGGTCTGGAGGATCGCCTGGTAGCCGTGGGCGCGTTCAATCGCGTTGAGATCCTGGCGCTGAATGTTTTCGACAAGGGCCATTTCAGCTTGGCTGGCGGCCGAGACGTCGCGGATGTGAACGGGAATTCTTTTCAAACCTGCCAGCCTGGCGGCGCGAAGCCTACGTTCCCCGGCGATTAATTCGTAGCCCTCGCCAGCGCGGCGGACGACGATTGGCTGAATGACACCGCTTGCACGAATGCTGGCGGCCAGTTCTGCGAGTGCGTCGGCGTCCCAACTATGCCGCGGCTGATGGGGATTCGGTTGGATCAGGTCGAGCGGCAATTCAGCGGGTAATGCGTTGTCGGGCGTTGGAATTGTGCGGTAGATTGGCCCCATGCTGGTCAAAGCATCCTGCCGGCCAATTTCACTGGCAGGGGCGTCGGCCGCGCGGGTTGTTGGGGCCGACGGATTGACGGCGTCCTCGTTTGGCGTGTTCGGCGGCGAACCAGTAGTGTTCTCATGGGCACCTGCCATCCTCCCCGATTCGTGCAAGTGTTCATTCATCGAGATGAGCGAGTTAAGGCCCCGGCCGAGACGCGGCTTTGATTTGGCGGCAGACATGACGGATTCCCTTCCGATATGGGGTCCAGTTGCGAAATGTTCCACGTGGAACAATTTGCAAGTTGTAGCGGCTCAGCTCCAATCCGCAAGAATAAACCGATCGAGCGCCAATGCCGAACGATGTGCCCCGGCCGCGATCATCGAAAATGTTCCACGTGGAACATTTTATAAACTATTGCGATTTACACCGCAGACGGGAGAATTCGGCCGCTCCTCAGGCCGGACTCGTCTAGGCCGTAGACCGCTATATCACAAATTGTATATTCGTATTATATTCATATCCAGCCGGGCCAATTCACAAAACTGCGCTGGCAATTAGCCGGCGCACCGGCTGGCAGGGAAGGGGGTGGTGGATATAATCCGCGCGCCCCGAGGGCCAGGGTGTTGCACCCCTCGAAATTATCCGGCCGGCGGCGCTGGGGCAGGCCGGCGGTGTTGTTTTCTGGATTGAATATGCCCTATACGCTCGCTCCCGCACCCAATGAATCCGTGACCCCGGAAGAGGCCCGAACAGGGGAGGAGGGGAATCGCTGGACGCTCAATTTTGGGCCGCAGCACCCCGCGACCCACACAACCCTGCGGCTGGTTCTCGAGCTCGATGGCGAACGCATCGTCAAAGCAACGCCGCACATCGGATATCTGCACAGCGGTTTTGAAAAACTCGGCGAGCATCTGAATTACAATCAATATGTCACCATCGTGGATCGGATGGATTATTCCGCGCCGATTTACAACGAGCTGGCGTGGCATGGCGCGGCCGAAAAGCTCATGGGGATCGAGCTGACACCGCGCTGCAAGGTGCTGCGCACCATCGCAGGCGAACTGGGGCGCATTCAGTCGCATCTGCTTTGTGTCGGCGCGGCGGGGCTGGACCTTGGCGCGTTCACGGCGTTTCTCTATGGCTTCAACGAGCGCGAAAAGATTTACGACATTGTTGAATTCATGAGCGGGCAACGATTTCATACTTCATGGACGCGCGTCGGCGGGTTGAACATGGATCTGCCAGATGAGGCGGTTTTCAAACGGATGGTCAAGGACTTCGTTGACAATGCGATGCCGCGGGCGATGGAGGACGTGGAAAAACTGCTGAACCGCAATCGTATATTTGTTGATCGCACCAAGGGCGTAGGATACATCTCGCGCGAAGAGGCAATCGCCTGGAGCCTGAGCGGCCCGCTGGCGCGATCGGCCGGTGTGAAGCGCGACATCCGCAAGGATGAGCCTTACCTCTGCTACGCGGACAACTGGGACGGGCAGGGGGCGCCGGCGGTTGATTTCAAGGTTCCGGTGATGACGACGGGGGACGTGTACGCGCGCTATCTTGTGCGGCTTGAGGAAATGAAGCAGAGCCTGTCGATCATCCGGCAGTTGATCGACAACATCCCGGCCGGCCCGGTGAACGTGAGCCCGGAAGGTAAGGATGTTTTGCCGCCGAAAGATCAGGTGTACAGCAGCATTGAAGGATTGATCCAGCACTTTGAATTGATCATGACCAACCGCGGCTTTGAAGCGCCGCGCGGCGAGGTTTACAACGCGATCGAATCGGCCAACGGGGAACTGGGGTATTACATCGTGAGCGCCGGAGGGAACACGCCATGGCGCGCACGCACGCGGCCGCCGGTGTACATCAATTACCAGATCTTCCCGAAATTGATGGAAGGGCACATGGTCAGTGATGTGGTGGCGGTGCTGGGGAGCATCAACGTGATCGCGGCGGAGTTGGATCGGTAGGGGGGAGGCATCGATTTTCCTCCTCTTCTGATCGACCTAAGCCACGACCCCAGCCGCCGCCAAGCGGGGTCCGTCGATTTATTCCGAAACCTTCGGACTCTTTTCGGATTGATGCGCCCCGTCGTCCGTCCCGCTGCATTATCCCCCAACCGCATTCCGATCGAGCATTTTTCGGCAGGTCAGTAGCGCCTCGATGGCCAGCGGGGTGGCGACTTGTGGATCGTCCTCTTTCGATGCGCCGTGGGCGTTCATCCAATAGCCATCAGGTCGCTGACGTTTGATCAGCTCGCCGGCGAGCGCTTCGGGCCAGTCGCTGGAACCATTGCTCGTTGCAATCCTGCGATTGCCGAACAGTGCCAGCGCCTTTGCGGCCGATGCCGCATATGCGAAATAGCCGGCGGCCCGCATTTCCGGATCCAGATCACCGGAGAATGCGCCACCTTGTGTATCCGGGCGGAAATTTCTCTCAAGCCACTGTTGCGCGGCTCGCACGCGCGGATGATCCAGCGGCAATCCGCACGCCAGTATCGCCCGCAGGCCGTCGGCCGTCGCGAGGCCGTAGGAATGATTGCGCATCCGGCCGGCACCGTCAGCGCCGATGCGCCCAGCGAGGTTTTCGGGCAGATCGGTGTTGGCGTTAAAAAAGCCGCCATCATCAAAGGTCGATTGTCCGTCCACCGAGTAATTCTGGCATCGCAGCACAAACGAAAGCGCCTGCGTGAACGCCGGGTCGTTTGCCGGCACGCCGGCTGCGCGCATTGCTTCGATCGCGCGCAGCGTCGAGCCGACATTAGAGCCGAATCGCGCATTGGCGCGCGGGCCACTGCGCGGCTTGCGCGGCGCGAATGGTGCGATGCCCCAGCCGCCAAATTCGGGGTCGTCGACATCCCATCCGATCGCCTGCACGAGTTGATGGCTTCGCAAAAACATGAGCCACGCATGGCCTTCGTCGCCGGGTGCACCGTCGGCGCACAACGCCTGCACCGCCAGCGCGGCGGTTTGCACCGGCGAAGCCAGGCCGGCCGGGCCTTCGTCGATCGCCCCCTGCGTGGTTGCCCGCGTGCGCAGATACTGGGCGCCGCGATGGGCGGCATCATGCGACTTCGGCGATGGCAAATCGTGTAGTGCCAGCGACATCCGCCCTGTCAGCGCAGGGCCATCATTCAACACGTCATACACCCGCGAGCGCCACGCGCCGTCCTGGTGTTGCGTCGCCATGACAAATTCGCCGGCCGACTCCAGCGCGCGATCAATGCGCACGCGTAGATCGGGCGGAGGCGGCGCTGGAACAAATGGGGGCGGGTTCGTCGGGGGCGAGATCGGCGGATCGCTTGCCTGAGTCGTCGCGGCGATGCGAGCGGCCGGCAGCGTCGCTGCTGGCGTCGGCGGGGAGACGGCGGGCTCAACCGGCGGCGCATTCGATTTGCAACCGCCAGCGCCGACCGCGATCGCGAGCATCGCGCCCAACAGTATGCAATACTGACAACGCTCGCCATTCATCGCGCACTTTTCAATTCGCATGTTGGCGGGGTTTCGATCCATCGCGGTGTATCTTCAAGTGCGGACCCCGGCGGGGTCAATTCATTTTTCAGCGGTGCTCGAGAATATCGATCACCCTTCGAGCCGACACCGGCAGGGCACGTGCGGCCGACACATAATCAACCGCCATCGGCTTCGGCGCGCGGGGCCGGGAAAGATCGGCAATTGTCATGGCGGCAAAGTGCGATTCGACCAGACGGTTTTCGACTTCGGGGCTGAGCAGATAATCGATCAATGCCCGCGCGGCGGCGCTTTGGTCCGCGGTGCGATCGCCCCGCGCCACGAGCGCGACAGTCGTGGGAATCATCAGAGCGCCGTTCGGGTCGGGCGCCACCAACTTCACTGCGCCGGGCAATTCCTGATTCACATTGTAAACATCGTCGTTGTCGGTCAGGCCTGCGAGCATCGTGCCGGCGGCGACCTGCTCCGCCACGTCGCCGTTGCCGCGCAGCATGATCATTCCGTTGGCTTTCAAATCATTAAATAAATGATCTGCGTCTGCTTCGCCGGCGGTGGTATAGATTGCGGCAACGTGCCCGCCGGTGGTTCCGGCGCTTGGCCGCGCCATTGCGATGCGCCCCTTGAGGGACGGCCGGGCCAGATCGAAGATGGTTCGCACTCCAGCCACTTTGGACGCATTTTCTGCTTTCGCACTTAGCGCGATCGTGCGCATGCGCAAACCCGTGCCGGTCCAATTACCGCTGGCATCCTTGTAGGGTTCTGGAATGCGCCGGGCCATTGGCGATATGTAGGGTTCAAGAATGTGGCGTTCGGCGATATTGATCGTGTGAAAAGGCTCGCTCGACCACCATACATCCGCCTGCGGATGGGCGGCCTCCGCTTCGAGCATCTCCGCCAGGCCGGAGGTTTTCGTCGCCTCGCCATCGGTCTTGATGACTACATCAATGCCCGTCTTTTGACGAAACGCATCGAGTATGGGTCTGGCGATCGGCTCATCCACGCTGGTGTAAATCACAACGCGTTGCGATGCGGGCTTGGCGCGGCACGAAACACCAATAACGGCCAGCACCGCGACAGCAACCATCACCAAGGAAGGGGCGTATCGCGCCATCAATGATCGCGGCAGGGCTAGCCGAGGCGCGGATAGGCAAGGCATGTGCAATCGCCCCACAATCGATCGAAACCAGTACGCTCGTCGCGGGATAATCTGATCTCCCAAAATCTCC
>JBBQCK010000100.1:0-7809 GCA_038318605.1 Tepidisphaerales bacterium
CGGCGAAGCCTCGGCGCGCGGGCTTTCTCCCTGCCTCCGCCGGCTGGGGCTGGAGATGGGGCGATTAAAAACCGGCACCCCGCCGCGCCTCGATCGCGCGACGATTGATTTCTCGGCGTTTGATGAACAACCGGGCGACGAATCGCCGGCGCCGTTTTCGTTCATGAACGAATATGCCGTCGGCGAATCCCGCTCCGGCCGCGCGGGGTGGGCGCCTCCGCTACCCCAGGTGGTTTGTCATCTGGGGGCGACCAATGCCGCGATTCACGATTTGATCCGCGCCAATCTGCATCGCGCGCCGATGTATTCCGGCCAGATCGAATCCACCGGCCCGCGCTATTGTCCGAGCATCGAGGACAAGGTCGTGCGCTTCGCCGACAAGCAAAGCCATCACATCTTCCTCGAACCCGAAGGTCTGGACACCAACGAGATTTATTGCAACGGCATTTCCACATCCCTGCCGGCCGACGTGCAGGAGCAGATTGTCCGCATGATTCCGGGCCTCGGGCAAACCCGTATTCTCCGGCATGGATACGCCGTCGAATATGACATGGTCTGGCCGACGCAGATCGATTCGACATTGGAAACCAAGAGTGTCGGCGGGCTGTTTCTTGCAGGACAGATAAACGGAACCAGTGGCTACGAGGAAGCCGCGGCGCAGGGACTGATGGCCGGCGTCAATGCGGCGCTACTTGTCGGCAGGGGCGCAGCCGATTTCGTGTTGACGCGCCAGCAAGCCTACATCGGCGTGCTGATCGACGATCTGGTCACCAAGCCGCCGACCGAACCTTATCGCATGTTCACAAGCCGCGCCGAGCATCGCCTGAATCTTCGCAGCGATAACGCCGACCAGCGCCTGACGCCGGTCGGACGGACAATTGGCCTGGTGGATGATGAACGTTGGGGTGCATTTCAAGCGCGCCGTGATGCGCTAAATATCGTCATCCGTGACATCGACCACTGGCGTATCGCCGGGCAGTCGGCGGCCGACTGGCTGCGCCGCCCCGACCACTCCTGGGCGCAGCTCGCGTCGCAGGTTGAAGCGGCCGCCGGCGTCGATCCCATGCTCGGTTTTCTTGCCGAAGTCAGGCAGAAATACGCCGGCTACATCGCCCGGCAGGATCGCGACGTGGGAAAACTAACACAGCTTGAGACAAAGCTGATCCCTGCCACGCTAAGTTATGCCGCCGTCCCCGGCCTGCGTGCCGAAGCAATCCAGAAGCTCACCCGCTTCACCCCCCGCAGCCTCGGCCAGGCCCTGCGCATCAGCGGCATCACACCCGCAGATATCACCCTTCTGGCTGTGCATGTTCGGCGTTCGGGCCAAAAGGGCATGCTGGACTGATGTCTACTGATTCACCCGCCACTGCGGAAACGGGAACTGCGTATTCATCATGCTGGCGCTGCGAATCTGGGTCGCGTTCTGCCGCAATGTACTGGTCACCACTCAGACGGCGCATGGGAAATCAGGTTGCCTTGGAAATGTCCACCAGCGCCGGTGGTGCCGTGCATAAGAGGCAATCAGTCGCCGACAACCACCCATCTCGTCAGCGGAAACAAGCTGAGCTGAGTATTACTTTGTGAAGCCGCAGGGGCGCTGGGGAAGGGGTTGTCTCCGTTTTTGATATACGGGAGTTCATTGCGGTTGAACGACTCGGCGTGGCCATCAAAGAACAGCACGTTTGTCTTCGTGTAATTTGCATGGCGGGCGGCGATACGGGTGTAGGGGCCATTGCTGGTGTTCGATCGGAAATTCATGAAATAACCGTCGAAGATAAATGCAAGCGTCGTCGTGTCGCCAAGAATTTTTGTCTTTCTATTGAACTTCTCACCCCCGTCCGATGGCAGTGCTCGGCAGGGAAATCCGCGTACCGAACTTCCATTGTCCGTGAAACCGTTGATTCCATACCAATTGTCGATCACGATCCCGGCCTGTGCGACAGAACCATCGGAATTGAGTTCAAGCGATTGCTGGCGATTGTATCCCTGCGCGCCGCCTTCCGAACCAACCGGTTCGACATTGCCGGTGGCGCTGCCACCCGGCTGATCAAGGCCGGAGGGGCACCGAAACACCGATGACCCTTTTGATCCATCAGGTATAGCGCTTGCAAGGTCACTCAGGCTGTTCCGCTGATCTACTGATCTCAGGTATTTCAAGTTCAAAAACAGTGTGGCCCATGTGTCGGCCGTCACGCCACTGACGCGGGTGCGGCATGGGACGATATTGCCTTTAAAATCGTTGACGTACATCTGATGCGCAACGCCGATCTGCCGTAAATTCGCCAGACAGGCGGCCGCCTGTGCCTGCTCGCGCGCGCGACCCAGCGCAGGCAGCAGGATGGAAATCAACAGGGCGATGATGCCAATGACAACGAGAAGCTCGACGAGAGTAAAGGCACTCCGCTTACCCCTGCGCGAAACGCGATGGACGAAATGAACGACTGACATGCGCGTGCTCCTGCGTGAGCGTTCTCGAAAGATTCCGATTTTTCGGACAAAGAAGTGAACAAGGGCCAGCATCTACAAATCCGCGGCCGTCGCCAACATCAAAATTATAGCTGCATACCCCTGAGTTATCGTCAAAAGAAAGTTCTGATTTTGCGCCCGCCGCCTTCAGATTTCCGACGAGAGGCGGTCGAAAGATGTGTGCAGTGGCCGAAAATTATAGGGCTGTTACCGCGCTACCGTCCACCCGCACCTGAGCAAAGTTACGCAGGCCTGCGCTCCCTCGTTTCATGAATTGCCTTCGATCCGTGCGCGGCGGTAATTTGGAAGGCGGATAGTGTCGAGAAGACGTGCGCGAGCCCATCGCATTGGGTCAATTCCCAGAATCCACCCATCGGAAATAGGGTGCCGATGGCCGTGTGCTTCGTGAGAGATACCAAGTGTTGGCGGCATCGGCGATGTCGATGGGGATAGCCGTATCGACGTGGCTGTCGAAGTACGCGATATTGCATTGGCCCAGATGCCGACCGGAAATGCAACCGGAGTTTGCCCCGGCCTTGAAGCCGTTGCCGTCGAAGAACATTGCCAGAGTTCCCACGTTTTTATACTTTGAGATGTTCCGCGCCTGATCGCCGCCGCCACTCGATTTGGCGATGAACGCGGCGGCGTTGGCATTGCCGGTCCAGTCAGCCTGGCAAGCGTTGATGCCATAAGAGCAGTCAATAGTCAGTGGGTCTGGCTTACCGTAATATCCGGTGGCATCCGAAAACCGCCACGCCTGGTCCTTTTCCGCGTTCGCATAGGTGTTAAGGAAACTGGGAAACCCATGTGTTCCAAGCGTGGCCGATGGACATTGTAGCACGCTCTGGCCACTGGGCATGACTTCGGGCGCGGGTGCAAGCACGCTTGTATCGGTTTCGTTGGGCGCAGTGAGGTAATTCAAACCGACAAGTAAGGAAAAGAACGTATAGTTGGTTCCCCCATAGTTGCGATAGGCATTGGGCAACTGCCCTTTATTGTCGCCGGCATAGGTGAGCATCGCCATGGCGCACTGCTTCAGGTTCGAGGCGCAGACCGCTCGCTTCGCCTGCTCCCGAGCCTTTCCAAGCACCGGCAGCAGGATCGAGATCAGCAGTGCGATGATGCCAATAACGACCAGCAACTCGACCAATGTGAAAGCGCGAGCGGTCGGATTGATGCTTTGAGACATTGCCGCTTTGCCTGAGCGATTCACGCGGTTGCTGGACATATTTTTCCTCCGAAAAGTGAAATCTGCTGAATCTCCTGCGCGGCGGCAATAAGATCCGAAGCGGGGCGGCCCTTGTGGATCTGGGAACGCTGGCCCGGGATGCATCACTGAATTATAACGCGAGTCCACCGTCGAGTGAACGAAAATTGAGCAGAAATTTTATCCAGAGCACTTCCAAGCGAGCTCCGGCCATCCCAGCGGTCTGGCACCTCGGTTTAGCGGCGTGTTTTACGTTGCCAACGCTGAGGCGGTGTGTGACGAAGAGCCGCAGCAATGTGCATGGGGATCAGCCATACAGCGACAGCTTGAACACGTAATTCGGGAGGCATTTCGAGCGCCGCGCGCTTTGCAGAGCGTTTTGCGACTACCAAAAAAGCGGGCGACTTCCATAAGGAAGTCGCCCGCCGGTTCACGTTTGAAAGATATCCCTACCGTCTACTTCGTCAGATCAGTAAACCGGAGGAAAGGCTGTTGTGTCCGCGGTTGCCGCGATGGCGCCCAGGTATCCGCAGGATCGCCCAAAACGTTTTTGTCGAACGATTCAACGTGGCCGTCGAACATCACAAAGTTTGCCTTGTTATTATTTGAGTGCCGAGGCGCAATGACGCCATAGCCGCTGCCAAGTTTGAAACCGCCGCTTCCGTCTGAGAACATCATCAAGTCCGAAACTTGTTTGAACTGCGTCGATTTGCGTTGGTACCGCAGGTAATTCTGGTTATCCGTGCGCCAACTGTTCGGCGGATTGTCCTTCTGTGCGAGGAATGCGCCGGCCCCTTTTTCCACATAGGTCCAGTCAGACTGATTCGCGTTAGCCGTGTAGGAACAGTCCATGTAAAATGGAGTCGGCTTGTTCAGATAGGCGTTGGTGTCGTCAAGATAACGCAATGCACTGAAAGTTTCGGAGTTCAACCAAGTGTTTGGGTATCCAGGGAAACTAAACGTTCCCTCAAACGCGTTCGGGCACATCAGAACGCTCTGCCCAATCGAAATCACACCCGGGCCAGGAGGAGTGGTGGTGATATCGACTTCGTTCGGGATGCCGCTCAGATAGTTGTTGCCGGCAAGGACGGTATACCAAGTGTAGTGCACGGCACCATAGTGAAGTGCGTATGGAAGCATTTGGTTATTGTCGCCCAAGTAGGTGAGCATGGCCATGCCGCATTGTCTCAGATTCGATTGACATTTGACGCTCTTGGCCTGCTCGCGCGCCCTCCCCAACGCCGGTAGCAGGATAGAGATCAAAAGGGCGATGATCCCAATTACCACAAGGAGTTCAACAAGAGTGAACGCTCGTTGGTATTGAGGGCGCGGCGAGGTGCGCGCCGCGCTGAAGGGGAGAGCGGATAGAGATTTCATGGTCGAGCCTCCAACGTGGTGAACACGCAAAGAATTAAGGCAGTTGCGGGCGCGGCTTCAGAGGCCGCGAGAAGGGATTGACCCGCCTATTTATAACGCCGATGCCTACAGAGTAGTGGCAACACGCAGTACTATACATCGGTGTATACCGAAAATCAATACACAAATTTCGCAGGGCAATGAGTTGCCTCTGGTGGGCGTCCGGGCGTTTTTCAGAGCCTATCTGCCCGGTCCGGTCGCAATGCCATGGGGGGATTAAGCACTTCTGTCAGCATGAACTGTTGGCGCAGCGTACTTGGGGTCAGCCAGCGATGCAGCGTGGCAGCGTCCACCCTTGCCGGACTGCGGGAAATTGGTGCGGATGGGTCGGTGGTTGTGCTGGCCAGGCCGGGGGCGGGTTGTGCGGGGGGTTTTTTGGCCTGACGGCGCGTCGGATTTGGCGGTGGCAACGGGATCGTCGCGGGCGAACGCTGAGCGGAAAGATGGGGCGGCGTGGAGTGCCTGACCACGCCACTGAACGCTTGTTTCTGGTTGATAGCCATTGGGAACTTGCCGGCCGGGGCCATCGGTTGCCGACGTTGGGGGGTGGGCTGGCTGCGAAGAGCGGTCAGTTGAGTGCGCTGTGCGCCGTGAGTGGGAGGCGAAAAATCGGACCGGAGTTGATTCCTCCTGCCGCCGGCTGACATCGCCTGAAGCGCCGCCGCCGCGGGGTTGGGCTTCATTCCGCGCTGCATCAGTGCCTGGCGTTCGGCGTATTTGCGCTTGGCGGCTGATGCCATCGTGGAAATCACCCAGATTCCAATAGCAATCCCGGCGAAGACGATTTTTACCATCCCGTTATCCGAGGCAGCGAGAATGCCAGATTTAATTAACTCCATACCGGGCATGATCCACCTCATCTGTCAAAAGAGTGCCTCGCAAACGCGCCTGCCTTGGCGGGTGCACGCGGGTTGAAAATTGGTTTCATCGCACCGGCCGCAATTAGCCTTTCGATTCTCCGGGCTTGGCGATTGCCGCCCGCATGTCAGTGTCGGCCTGGATATTTTTCAGCTTGTAGTAATCGATCGCGCCCATGTTTCCGCTGCGGAGTGCATCGGCGATGGCGCGGGGCACATCGGCTTCCGCCAGAATGACCGCGGCGCGGTTGGCCGCCTGTTGGGCCACATTTTCCTGTTCCTGAGCGACGGCGAGCGCGCGGCGCTTTTCAGCTTCTGCCTGAAAGCGGCGCTTATCCGCTTCGGCCTGTTCGGCCTGCAGCTTGGCGCCGATGTTGTCGCCAACATCGACATCGGCGATGTCGATCGAGAGAATTTCGAACGCCGTGTTGGCATCCAGGCCCTTGCTCAAAACGGCCTTGGAGATGTGGTCGGGGTTTTCGAGCACGGCCGCGTGTTCGGTGGCCGACCCGATGGCGGTGACGATGCCTTCGCCGACGCGGGCGATGATTGTCTCCTCGGTTGCTCCGCCAACCAGCCGCAGAATGTTCGTGCGGACGGTCACGCGGGCTTTCACCTTGAGCTGAATGCCGTTCTTGGCGACGGCGTCGATCGTCGATCGGCCCAGCGCCGGGTTGGGGACGTCGATCACCTTCGGGTTCACGCTGGTCTGCACGGCTTCGAGAATGTCGCGGCCGGCCAGATCGATCGCGGTTGCGGTCTGGAAGGAGAGGTCGATATTCGCCTTGTGCGCCGCGATCAGCGCATTAACGACACGCACCAGATCGCCGCCGGCCAGAACGTGCGATTCCATTTCCTGCGTTGTGACGCGGATGCCCGCGCGGCTCGCCTGAATGCGGCAGCGCACGATGATGTTGGGGTTCACGCGACGCAGGCGCATGCCGACCAGATCAATCAGCCCGACGTGCGCGCCGCTGACCATCGCGTTGACGTAGATCTGGAAATACTGCGCCATAACAATGAAAAGCACGAGCAGGATCAGGGCGACCACGACGAGCCCGCCGATCAAGATAACGTTGGGGCTGTCGCTTTCGGCCAGAATTTGCATGAGAGCGGACATTTGACCTCCCTGGGTCGATTAAAGTTTGCAGGTTCAGATGGATTGTACACGTTAAAGGGCGGCGTTGGCCCGTTTGGATCATCCGCGCCGCACGACCACGCGGTTGCCTTTGACGTCTGAGACGACGATAGAGGCGCCAGCTTCCATAAAACCCGATTCGCTGACGACGCTTATCGTGCGGCAATGGCCGGTGGTCGCCTCAAAAAACTCGGCGGTGCCGCCGGGCTTCAAGTCGGTCACGGATCGGCCGATCATCTCTGCGACCGGCCAGGGCGCTGTGGTGATGCCGTTGCTCATCCGCGCGCCCCCCACGCCCGCGCCGCCGGCAACGGTGTTGAGTATGAGGCGGTTGAAATAGGGCAGTCGTGGCAAAAAGCGCCGCAGCCACATGCTGATGAAGATTGAAGCGACCACGCCGCCGATCACCGCCAATAGCCCGTGCTGAAATGCCATCCAAGTGGCCGGCAGGCGAGGAAGCACGCCGGGGATGCCGCTTGGCTCAGACGGGACGAAGGTCATCAGCAGACCCACAAGAATCAGTACGATGCCGCTGATGCCGGCAACGCCGAAGCCGGGAATGACGAATATCTCAAGGGCAAGCAGCACCAACCCAAGCAGAATCGCGACGATTTCCCACCACTGCGCATAGCCTGTCAGCAGTGGCACGCCGAGCAGAACGCCAAGCGCCGTCATGCAAACAACCTCTGCCGCCCCGTGCCCGGGCGCGTGCAGTGAGATGTACA
>JBBQCK010000101.1:0-7765 GCA_038318605.1 Tepidisphaerales bacterium
ACTAAATAAGCCACGAAGCGGCGGCAACCTTCCTTGCCCGATTCCCTGGTTTAATCTTGCAACGTCGGCTTTTAGCAAGTCTCCGACTCGACGACCGTCCGGCAAAACCCGATCTGGATCGACGGCCCCGGCTTCCCGAAGAAAAGTCAAGAATTTCTCCTTTACATCTCCGGGACCCGATGCTCCAAACTTAGCTCCTAATGCATTCGTTGGCAGATCCTCCCATGTGAACGCACTGAGTCCCCAACCATCCGGCTTGTCGAACAATTGAAAGGTCCATGGGTTAACCCTGTCACTAAACGATTTGTTTAAAAGTAGCTTACGTTTTATAGCCAACCAAATGGGTTGGTGGCCAACTGTCCTGTCCATTGCCTGCAAAATTTCAGCGGCATAGCTTCCAGCGTATGCGAATCCAGCAGACATTTTAGGATCCGCCAATCGTCTGGCCAAGCCGGGAAAATCTCTTAAGGGACCGAGAGTACCCAGTTGCCCCGCAACAGTTAGTTCCGCAGCTACAGTGCCCGTGCCGAAGAAATGGCCAAGATCAATCCAGCCGTACTTACATGTATAAATGAACATGTTCGTACCGTCGTCTCCTCCTCCGGGATCAATTCCCTTTCTAAGTGCCCGCATATCGGCCACCCAATTCAGTAGTTGCACCTGTCTTGGCAGTGCAACTGAAATAATCCCTATCTTGATGGATTGTGGATGCGCACTTAATAGCTCCGATGCCCTCTTCGCAAAAGCTTTAGGGCCTTGAATAAGGTTTGGATTTACCCCCAGACCGGTTTCATCGGTGCCGCTAGTGGACCAACCGCGACAGTACTGGCCTAGGTTCATCCCATCCCCATACCCAATCGGATCGCGACTGATCCACGTTCCGATGCTTGGGGCGTAAAACCGATGCCGCGCAAGATACATCCCCGTCTCGCTATCGAAGACATAGCTGGCGTAGAGGTTGGTCGCTTCGATGTCGCTCTGGCCGTCGGCGTCCGTGGTCCAGTCGCCATCCAGAACCACATGCTTCCCGGTGGGATCGGTGTAGTGATACCGCTCCGCCACATCCCCGGCCACATCAATCGCGGCCGTGGTGTTGAAGTTGGCATCCTGCGTCAGGTAAATCCGCTCATCCGCATCGGATGGGTCGATCACGCCATCGGCGTCCGTGTCGCGATCGCGCAGGATCGGGGCGTCGATGTAGCGTGGGTCGTAGGCGTATCGCTCGTAGGGCTGGCTGTCGCCGCCGGCGATGCTCCGGTTGGTTTGGAGAAGTTGCCACGATTCGTTGTAGTAAAAATCATCCCGCACTGCCGCCGCCGCGTCGGCCAACGGCGGGCTGAGCGGGCTGGTAACCTGCCCGCTGGCGGCCGAGCCTAACAACGTCACATCATCGTCATCGACCGTGCCGTCGTAATCGAAATCCCCCTCATACCATTGGTGCCCCGACGTTGCGCCGCCGTCGTAGAAGGCTCCGACGATGGCGGTTTCATCATCATCCACCACGCCGTCCAGCGTGGCGTCGGCCGCGTGGGTGAAGCGGACGATGTAATCATTCGACGCCAACGTCTGGCCGTAGATGCTGGAGATCGCCCCCAGCGGCAAAAGGTCATTGCGGGCGTAGCCCAGGGCATAGGCAAACTGATCCGCAGCGGCCGCGCTGCTGGCGATTCCGCCAAGGCCATTCCACGTCGCATTGCCAAAATCCGCCCCACCCCGTCCGGCCAGCACGAGGGCGCGAAGGTCGTCGATGGAAGAGAATGCGCTGGAAGGCAGCACGAGGGCATTATCCGTCAGATCGAGGCTGCTTGTCGAGTCGATGAGGTTTGCCGGTGCGCGCAATCACTTGCTTCGCAGGCGTGGACGGAGGGGATGAAAGCAATGAAGAGCTACGTCCCGTTGAGTCCATCCCCCGTCAGTCATCATTTCAGTGTGGCAGCAATACAACACGGCTCAAACCACGCGGGTACTGACCGCCGCCTGCAGGGTAATAGAACACATATATTAATTCGCCCCAGAGGCCGGGCACAAGTAAATAACGCCCTCCCTCTGTTGCCCGAATCAGAAATCCGTATGGCGAGTTTTCTGGAGCACGTTCAACGCCGCAACTCCGCCACGCCACTTCGGCGTCTTGCCCCCATGGAAGGTTCTGCACAACTTCACGCGTAACGGAGCCATTCCGTTGTAGAGGCGTGGTGGCAGACGTCGGGTTGGCAGCCGTATTGCGAGGGGCCGCTTTCGAATCGGACGTTCCGGCCGGAAGGAGAAGTTCGTCGCGCCCGCTTTTCGGAGCCTGGAGCGCGAACCGATACTCTGGTTGGCCGCTGTCACTATAACGAAAATATAGGATGTAAATACCACCCTCTTGGGCTGCAAAGATCAGACCTCCGGCTTCAGAAGGGTCACCTGTCGCCGGAAGCAACCGACGAAGCACACTGTCCTCAGGCATATTTGGTGCAAGAGCGAGCACTTGTTCACTCGAGATCGTGCCGTCTCGCAATCCGTCCTCATAATCGGGAGCCGTCTGCGAACCACAGAACCCTCCTTGATGTTGCTTTTTCAGCGAGGGCTCTATACTCCCGGCAGAGCGCATACTTGGGCTTTGAGAGCAACTTGTATAATACAGAAATAGCAATGCTGGAACCGACAGCTGAATCAGGCACGTCCTGCTGAACGATATTTTCATGGGGGACTCCAAAACACAGTTCAGAACATGCTCATGTATACACACCTCATTTGATATCCCACTTCCGGTGAGCTTGTTCGACTAGGCTTGTCATCCAGTTGTCATGGGCTACCCACGCGTCGGAAGTGGAGTTGCGTACCTCATAAGCAAATTGATTCAACGCGTCCATCGATAACCATTTTGGAGGTGTTCCTGACTGAGCGACGCCTTTACAAGCATCACAAGACACTGTCATTGCAGTCGGGGAAAAGTTCCTTCTGTGCAGAGTTGGCTTTGGAACCAGCGGTCCGCTCGTCGCCCATTTACCCTCTATCGAGGCGTCCCAAATGGCCAATGCCTGGTGTCGATCGACCGCACCCAGCTCCTCTAGCGCGCCCGCAAGTTCCTGATCCATAGCGCGCGCCCAGTCGATTTCATTTGGGATATTTCCGCCCTTACCGAGTACGCGTAATGCGAGCAGAACTCCCAAAAGGTTCGAAGGAAGATCCTCGGGCGAAAATGCGCTCATTTCGCCGGCGGGATCGGACACTTCGTATGCAAACTTATTATCATACGCGATTTGCGCGGCAATCGGAGCGATTCCATCGAGCCCTGCGGGGATATTGTTGAGACGAACCTGACGCGAGCCCCATGCGACCAATTCTGTTTCTCCATTCTTCTGCGCACTTTGTAATTCGGGCGCAATGCGCTTTACCTCGTCCATGGCGTCCCGAACGTGCGCCGTATCAATCCAACCGAAGCGACAGGTAAAAATTATGCCATTTCCTGCGTAGAAGTCTGGTTTCGTCGTAGCGGACGTCGTAGTCGATGGCCGGGGCGGCAAATGCTGTCCGTTCACATCTCCGGGGCCTTTCACCATACTTCGATCAAATGTGCAACAGATTCGGAGCCCAAATGGGTCTCGATGCATCGGCGCACTTGACTTTACATACTGAAAGACATTCATCCCATCCCCATACCCAATCGGATCGCGGCTGATCCACGTCCCGATATTCGGGGCGTAGAACCGGTGCCGGGCCAGGTACATCCCCGTTTCGCTGTCGAAGACGTAGCCGGCGTAGAGGTTGGTCGCTTCAATGTCGCTCTGGCCGTCGGCGTCCGTGGTCCAGTCGCCATCCAGCACCACATGCTTCCCGGTGGGGTCGGTGTAGTGATACCGCTCCACCACATCCCCGGCCACATCAACCGCCGACGTGTTATTGAAGTTGGCATCCTGCGTCAGGTAAATCCGCTCATCCGCATCCGATGGATCAATCACCCCATCCGCGTCCAGATCGCGATCCCGCAGGATCGGGGCATCAATGTACCGCGGGTCGTAGGCGTATCGTTCGTAGGGCTGGCTGTCGCCTTCGCCGATCGTGCGGTCGATCTGAAGCAGTTGCCACGATTCGTTGTAGTAGAAATCATCCCGCACCGCCGGGGCCGCGTCGGCCAACGGCGGGCTGAGCGGGCTGGTAACCGGTCCGCTGGCGGCCGAGCCTAGCAGCGTCACATCATCGTCATCCACCGTGGCGTCGTAATCGAAATCCCCCTCATACCATTGGTGCCCCGACGTTGCGCCGCCGTCGTAGTAGGCTCCGACGATGGTGGTATCATCATCATCGACCACGCCATCCAGCGTGGCGTCGGCCGCGTGGGTGAAGCGGACGATGTAATCATTCGACGCCAGCGTCTGGCCATAGATGCTGGAGAGCGCCCCGAGCGGCAAAAGGTCATTTCGGGCGTAGCCCAGGGCATAGGCAAACTGATCAGAAGCGGCCGCGCTGCTGGCGATTCCGCCAAGGCCATGCCACGTCGCATTGCCAAAATCCGCCCCACCGCGTCCGGCCAGCACGAGGGCGCGAAGGTCGTCGATGGAAGAGAATGCGCTGGAAGGCAGCACGAGGGCATTATCCGTCAGATCGAGCTGGCTTGTCGAGTCGATGGAGAGGGAGAATACTGAACGCGAAGAGCAAGTCGCCGGCAGGCGGTCGGCAGGAAGCATTAGGCAAAGAAAGGCCGATCCGCTATTTACTGGCAACTTGCAACGGGCAGCCAGCGACCCGCAACTTCTTCTGGCCTCTGGCAACCGGCAACTTTTTCCGTCAACTTCCTTTCGGCAACGTGCTCCCATGCTTCGCCGCATCTTCATCTCCGAGGTCAAGCCCGGCCGGATTCGCCTCGGCCAGCGCGAGATGCATCATCTGCGCGATGTATTGCGCATGGGGGAGAAGGATGCGATCGAGGTGTTTGACGATCGTGGACGCGCTGCGGACGCGATCATTTCGGTCGTCAACTCCGAGCAGGTGTGCGTGGATATCGCCGAGGTTCGCAAGGCGACAAAGGCCGGCGCTTTGATTGTTGTCGCGTCGGCCGTGCCGCGCGGGAATCGGGCCGACTGGATGATCGAAAAGCTGGCGGAACTGGGCGTGAACAAATGGATTCCGCTCGACACCGAGCGCGGGGTTGTGAAGCCAAAGGGAACCGAAAAAAAATCCCGCTGGGAGCGGATCGCCATCGAAGCGGCGCGACAGTCGGGCAGCAAGGGCGTCATGTCGATCGCGCCGGCTGCGACGCCGCGCGAGGCGATCGAACGCGCGGCCGGCGCGACAGTCTGGCATCTGTCGCTCGAAGCAAACGCAACTCCCGTGCGCAACGCGATGATTCAAGGCGATCTGCTCCTGATGATCGGACCCGAAGGGGGCTGGACCGCTGGCGAGATGGCGCTGCTGCGCCAAAGCGGCGCTGCGGAGATTTCGCTCGGGCCGACGGTGCTGCGCGTTGAAACGGCGGCGGTGGCGGCCGCGGCGGTGGCGCGGGCGCTGAGCGCTGACATTGGATAAAAGTCGCCGCTCTGCGAGAATAACGATATGACCGATCCCGCCGGCCAACGATGGGGCAATGCGCCTGACGAAAACGAGCGCTGCGCCGCCGGCCGCCGCGCTGGTGTGGCGATGCTGATCATCGGCACCATCACGCTTGCCGGGGCGTTGATCGCCCAGATGCAATCGCATCGGCCGCTCGATCGCAGCGACCCGGCGCTGGCCAGCACGGTGAGGATGCTCGACGAGGGCGCTGTGCGGTTGCACATGACCATTGCGCAGATGCTGCACACAGGCGCGATCGTCTATGCCTGCATCGGCGTGCCCTGCGAGGTTCTGGGGATTGGACTGCTCAAAGGAAACCGAACGGCCGCAAAAGTCGCCACGGGGTTCACCGCATTGTTGACAATGCTGATGGTGGTGTCGGCGCTGGGAAGCATCACGACCGGCGGCGCGGCGGGCGTTTTCGTTCTGGCAATCGCCGTCGGGCTGGGCCTGGTGGTGCGATGGGCATGGCTCGCATCGCGAGGGACATCCCCTTCGCACGCGGTTGCGCCGGCGGCTTCTTTTGGGCGGCGTTCGGGTTCCGCTGTTTCAACGATATCGCCCTGGCAGCACGCGCAGGCGTTTCCAGCGCCGCCGGCCGGCGATGCGCCGTTGCGGCTGCCGAATCTGCTGCCCCCCTCGCCGCCAGATGTTGGTGGCCCGATGTCGCATTGAGCGCCGGCAATGTCAATCGACCTGCCGCAAATAACCCCGCGATGGATCACGCTTCGCAGCGTCGTGCTGGGCATCGCGGGCATCCTGCTCATCTGCGGCCTGACGCCGTTCAACGATTTTGTCGTCGCCAATACGTTCTTCGTCGGCTCCTATCTGCCGGTTTCCGTCGTCCTCACTTTTTTCCTGTTGTCTGTCGTGGTCAACGCGCCGCTCAGCCGATTTGTGCCGCGATGGGCGCTTTCCAGCGGGGAGCTGTCGGTTGTTTTGCTCATGATGCTGGTCGGTTGCAGCTTCCCCAGCCAGGGATTCATGCGCTCCTTCATTCCCGTGCCGGTTTCGCCCTATCGATTCGGCGCACAGAACGAAACCTTCTGGCAGGCGTTTCTTGCAATGCATCTGCCGGCCTGGCTTTTCCCGGTGGGAAATCTTCCGCCGAACGTCGATCCGCGCCTCAGTGATGTCGTGCGATATTTTTACGAAAGCGCCCCCGCCGGCACGGCCATGCCCTACAGCGGCTGGATCGTGCCGCTGGTGGGATGGGGCGTGTTTTTCCTGGGCCTGTTCACGACGCTGGTGGCGATGGCGATCCTGATCCGCCCGCAATGGGAATTGAACGAACGCCTTCCCTTTCCGCTTGCCCAGCTTCAGGCAACACTTATTCAGGCGCCGCAGCCCGGCAAATGGCTGAATGACCTGTTCGGCCGGCGCCTGTTCTGGCTCGGGCTCGTGGCTGTTTTTGTCATCCAAAGCACCTCGGCGCTGGCGCAGTATTTCCCAAAGTATGTGCCGGAGATTCCGGTGCATTACAACCTCGGTTCGATACTGTCCAACCCACCCCTTTCCTATCTGGCCGGCCCGATCAAGGCGTCGCGCATCTATTTTACCTTCATCGGAGTCATGTATTTCGTGCAGGCGCGGGTCGGATTCAGCCTGTGGGCAATTTATCTCATCATGCAGTTCGTCGCCGTGGGGCAGCGCTCGATGGCAAATGAAATCCCCGCCGGGGCGTGGCAGGACCAGCATCTGGGGGCATGCGTCGCGTTTGTCATCGGATTTTTGTATGTCGGCCGTCGCCACTGGCAAAGGGTGCTGCGGCAATGCGTGATGGGCCGCCGGCCCGGCGAGCGCCGGCCGGATTATGGAAGCCATCGCATTCATGTCTTTGCAGCGGCCGCCGGAATCGCCGTGATGTTCGGCTGGCTGCTGCGGGTTGGCGTGGGCGCGCCGATGGCGGCGCTGATCGTCGCCATGGTGCTGCTGCCGCATCTGGTGACCGCGCGCATCGTCGCCGAGACGGGCCTGGCGCTGACGCGCACCCAGACCGTCGCGGCGCAGGTGTACGAGCAGATGTCGCCGCGGCTTTTTTCGACCACCGACATTTTCTTCGGCCGGGTCTTCGCCTACGCGGGCGGGGCCTTCAACACACGCGAAAGCCTGATGACCTACGCCATGCACGGGCTGAACGTGGCGGATCGCACGCAGCCCGGCCGTGGCACGCGGATGGGCCTGCTCGGATTGATCGCGATTTCCATCGTGCTGGGCTTTGCGGTCTCGGCCGCTT
>JBBQCK010000102.1:0-7751 GCA_038318605.1 Tepidisphaerales bacterium
CCTGCCCGAGTTCGAGGTATCCGAGTAGATGCTCGAGCATGCGTTTGTTGCCATTGAACATGCCGATTCCGCCCATCAACAACGATGTGACATCTACGAGAACAACAAGCTCGTTGCATTGATTGAACCAGTCCGCAAGCGGCTCGACGATCTGGCGGCGATAGCCGAAATAATTCTTAGCAAATATCTTCGCCAGTTGCGGATTCTGCCGGCGCGCCGTCTCGGACAGCGGCGCAAACTGTGTTCCCGCATCCAGCCCGACCACCCTGCGGCGCACCATCCCCTCGAGGTCGCCGTTTTCAATCAGATCATCCTCGACATAGATCCCCTTGGCGTTCACCAGAAATGTCGAGGGCGTGACCATGGGCAGAAAATCAAAGATCAGCCGGCCCATCAGCCGCCGATATCCCGATAAAAGCGTTTCTACATCGAGATCACCCTGCTCCATCGTTTCAAGCCATTCGCCTGCGTGGCGACGATATTCAGCCGTTCCGCCGAGCACCTGCAGGATTGCATCGGACCACTGCTCATAACTTCGGCCGGCCATCGACATGTCGGCAAGGCGCTCGCCGGGAAAATCGATCATGGAAAGATCAATCGACCGCATTTTCCAGTCGGAGCGCGCCAAGAGGCAATGATATTCGCTGGCGCCCACGGTCTTGTATGGCCATTCCAGCAGGGACAACGCATCGCGCCATGCGGAATAGGGAAACTCCCGGACGCCACTGCTGGCAGGCAGGCTGCTGAGCCATTGCAGGCCGACGCCCTTGCGCCCGATTCGAAAACGCGACGGATCGTGCTTGCGGAGATGGTTGATCATGGAAGTCATGAACGCGGTCTTGCCGGACTGATACATTCCGACAACGCCGACGCGCAATTTCTCCTTGAACCAGTGCCCCTTCTTCTTTCGCCCGACATCAGCCATCCGCTCTCCGTTGATCCAGGTGGCCGCGCGCGCTAAAGCGCCAGCCGGTATTTGAAGTATAACGCCATGCGCATTGGCCGACATCCCACCGGGCCGGTGAGTTGCGCTGATGTTGCGATGCCGCTTGGCCGTGTGCGATTCCGTGCCATGTATTCACCGATGCGCGGGCCGCATCCGCAGACTTGGATTCCCCACAGCAAGGCACAAATCTCGCCCGGCCATTTTGCAGCAGAAGTTCACGCCGAAGATCGACCCGCCTGCAATAATCGCAGCGGTTCGGCGCGGGCGGCGCCAATCGCGGGACCGATGCTGGCGACCATTGCGACGCCGACGATGACCAACGCGCCCAGTCCAATAACAGCCCACGGCACGATAATCGGCGGACCATATCCCAGGGTGTTAAGGCCAAGCCGATTGGCGTTGACGGCCATCTCAAGGCCCGCCGCCACCCCGAGGATGCTGCTGACCAGCGCAAGCAAAATCGCTTCGGCGAGAATCAACCGCAAAACATGGCCCCGCGTGACGCCAATGGCGCGCAGGATCCCAAACTGATATCGCCGGCTGCGCACCGATGCCATGACGGTGTTCGTGACACCCAGCGCCGCGACGAAAATGGCCGCGAGCGCTAGCGTGCTGGCGAGATTCACCAGCGTTTGAAGACCCGCCACGATCGCATATTTAATATGCCGCACGTCGGCCGCCTGCAGGCCGCGATTACCGAGTCGTTCCTTAATGCGGGTCTCGACGTCCTTCCGATCGCCGGCGTCAGGATCGAGGTTGGCGGCAACAAGCCACGCGCCCTTGACGCCGAAGACGCGCTCGGCGTCATGGACAGAGCCGAAGACGCTGGCCGCTGAAAGCTCTTCGAATTGCTGTCCGAGGTCGAACATCGAAACCATGACGTCGATACCCGGCGACCAGACAATGCCCGCCACCTTGAAGGTGTGGCTTGAAAGCAGCGATGTCTTCAGCGTGATCTCGCCGCCAGTTTTGATGCCGCGAAGCTGACGAAATTCGTCGGTGACGATGACCCATCCGCCTTGGGCGATCAGATCCATCGCGCGATCAGAGGCTGCCTTTGCCTTGTCGGGCGGGAGCGATCGCCCGTTGTCGTCTAGGAAATCGAGCTCAAGCATTTTGCGGCCCAGCACGGGGTCGATGCCGATGAACATCGTGGAATTGGGTATCAGTGCTGCACCGAGAATGCCGGTCTTAAATTCCTCCGATGCGCCGGCGATGTTGACCACTGTTACCACCAGCGGCATCACTTCATCCTTGCGGATGCCCTCGGTTTCATCGAGGCCGCGAATCTCATCGAAGGTGAGATTGCGCTGCGGCGAGACGATGAACATGTCGGGGAAATGACTAGGCAGGCGCCAGCCCGAGAGGAGCGTGCGCCCCTGCGTTTGCAATACCGTCAATATCGCCAGACCCACCATCAGCGCCGCGCAAGTGCCGGCCGCCCTCCAGAGGCTGCCTGAAAGCTGCTGTCGCAGCAAATGATGGCTGACGCCCATTACCGCGGCCAGAATGCGTGAGAGCGCGCGTTCGACGATTGCAACGAGCGGCAGGCCAATCAGGAAAAAACCAATCATCAGCGCCGGCAATCCGAGGAAAAAATGCCCGGCAAGGCTGGCGCCGCGCGGAATGCCTGGCGCAAAAAGGAGTATGGGATCAACGGCAATCAGGCATACCCCGACGAGGCCCGCAAGCAGCGGGACGCGCCGCGACATCGGCCGGCCTTGCGGCTGCATTGCTTCGAGCGGATCAAGACGCGTGGCGTTCCACGCGGGGATCAGGCTGGCGATCAGCGCGGCCGCGATTGATCCCAGAACGCCGAAGGCGACGCCGCCCCAGCTTAGTGAAACGCCGCCGCTGAAAAATTTGGGGAACTTAAAAGCCAGTAGACGAATCCAACACCAACCGAGGGGAACGCCAAGTAATCCTCCGACACCCGCCAACATCACCGCCTCTACAATGACCAGCGCGCCGATCTGCCATCGAAGTGCGCCGATTGCCCGCAGCATACCCAGTACGCGCGATCGCTCGGTGACGCCCATGCTCAAGGTTGTAAATACGATAAAAGCCGCCACCAGCATGGAAACCGCCCCGCCCATGTAGCTCATCAACTGCAGCGCGCGGAGATTGCGGTCCATCTCGCTGTGGCTATCTCGGGCGGAGCGTACCCGTGCGTACGGATCGATGGTTGCAAGTTGCTTCTCCCATTTCGCGGCGAACGCGCCGACATCCACGCCGCTGTTGAGGCGAACGAGGATGCGCGACAATTCACCCGGCCGAAGGGTGATGCGCTGCAGCGTGTTTAGAGGCAGGTAAACGGTCTTTGCCTGGGCGACGACCACCGCCGGCTTATGAACGACGCCGACCAATTTCAGCCGGACATCGCGATCGAATTCGGGCACTACGATTGTGCCGCCAACTTTCATCGGCGGCAATTCGGCAATGCGCTTCATCTCATCTTCCGGCAGATCCTGCGCCTGTGGGGGCAATGCGACATTGAATCGCCGGGCAACACCCTGGTCGATGACGATTTCGTCGGCGGAAGCGCCGTTGAACCACCGCCCACTGACGCCCGGTTCCATCTCCATCAACGAGACGTCCACATCTTCCGGAAGCCGCACGCCAACGGCGTGTACGTTCAGGAAAAGCCGGTCGGCGGCATCACGCATCGACGGATTGCCTTCCGGCGAAGAATCCACCTGCGTGGGGCGCGTGGCTGACGGCGGGAATGGTCGTGGAAGGCGCAACGGCACCTCGAGCCGGCCGAAGGCGCTCCGCACGTCTGGATCGTCCTTGAGCAATTTGACCAGCGATTCATTCACGCCGCCGCGAGAATCGCCGCGGTGAGTGATCTGCAGGTCGCTCTCCCCCATATATCGCGCCAGATAGCCGTGCGCCGCACTTTGGATCGATGCATATCCAGCGGTTACAGCAACCACCAGGCTGACCGAAAACGCGACTGCGGCCACCGTTAATCCCATGCGCACGCGATGGGCGATGAAATTGGCGGCTGCGAGTTTACGGATGGCCATGGTCGTTTGTTTCCCGCACTTCGCTGAAGTGCGTCGCCCTCATTCGGTGTCGCCGGAGCGCAGCGCTTCCTGATATCGCAGGGCCAGTGACTGGCCGTCGGAGGTCTCGCTGGTTGCGAATTGCTGAATCAACCTGCCATCGCGCATCACCGTAACGGACTGGGCAAATGCCGCGACGGTTGGTTCATGCGTCACCATGATGATTGTTTTGCCGTGGATAAGTGAAAGATCGCGCAGCAACTCGCACACCGAACGGCTGTTGGCCGAATCGAGATTGCCGGTTGGTTCGTCAGCGAGCACAACGGCCGGGTCGGTGATGAGGGCCCGGCCGATCGCGACGCGTTGTTGCTCGCCGCCACTCATTACATCTGGACGATGGTCGCGGCGATGGCTCATGCCAAGACGATCAAGGAGTTCGTTGACCTTTGGAGCAATCAATTTAGCGCTGCGACCCTCGAGCGCAAGCGGCAGGGCAACATTTTCTGCCGCGGTGAGCGTTGGAATCAGATTGAAACTTTGGAACACCAGACCGATATGGCGGCGGCGAAAGAGCGTCAGCTCGCGATCCTTCATCGCGCCAAGATCCCGATCGTTGATGCACACCTTTCCAGAATCCGCCTGTGTCAGCCCCGCCATCAGGTGCAGCAGAGTGCTTTTGCCAGAGCCGCTTGCGCCCATGACCGCAACAAACTGGCTTGCACCAACATTCAGGCTTACGCCATCAAGCGCCGTGACGGCGCGTTCTCCCTGGCGAAAGACCTTCGTGACGTTTTGAATTTCGAGTGGGTTCATGCGCGATCGCGAGCCGTTGACTATAGCCGCGCCAAAAATGCCCCACAAGCGGCCGGACGGCAATGCACAAAACCGAGTCACCAAATAGCGCAGTGAGGCTGTCCCGTTTCGCGCCGTTGAGCCAGCCTTCGGCACTCTGGCAAACGCATTCTCACGCGTAGGCCGAGCCGGAGGCATTTGTGCCGCCGGCGGCGCGCCTTGCCGTGCGTTCGGCTGCGGCGCGCCGTTCGTACCCGCTAGCGCGGTAGGCGCGCATCGGATCGGCATCGAGCCCACGCCGGGTACGCCAATCCGCAAGAATCGGACGCACGTCGGCGAAAAATGCTTCGCGCAGACATTGCTCGGCGTCGATGATGTCGCCCCGACGCTGGGCGTCGCCAAGTCGGGTGCGATTCACTCCGCATGCCTTTGCATAAAGCTCCTGAGCCGTGGTGACGGTCTGAATCATCGCTTCGATCTTGGGCTTGAGATTATGCGACTGATCGACCATGTAGGCGATTTGCGAAACGTCGCGGCCATGAAGCTCGGCCGCGTTTCGAATTTCATGAAAGATGCGAAAAACGGCATAGGGGTCGATCGACCCGAGCGTCAGGTCGTCGTCGGCGTATTTCCGATCGTTGAAGTGAAATCCGCCAAGCATTTCTTCGTCCAGCAGAAATGCGACGATGTGCTCGATGTTCTGGCCGGGCAGATGGTGGCCCGTATCGACCAGCACGCGCGCGTTTGAGCCTGCATTCCGTGCAAAAAGATATGCCATGCCCCAATCAGCGATGTCGGTGTGGTAGAACGCCGGTTCAAAGGGTTTGTACTCGACGAGCATCGTCATTCCCGCCGGCATGGCGTCATGCCAGCGCCGCAGGGCCTCGTGCATTCGCCGTTTTCGCGAAACAATGTCATCCTGGCCGGGATAATTTGTACCGTCGGCAAACCAGAGGCTCAGTAGCTTCGATTCGGCCGCTTGGGCTATTTCGATGCATCTTGCCACGTGGGCATCGGACGCCTGGCGCGCGTCAGCGTCCGCGCTGGCGGCGGAGCCGGTCTTGTATATCTGATCCTGAAAGAGATTCGGATTGATCGAACCGATGCGAACGCCATGGCGGGTTGCCATTGCGCCTACGTCGGCCACTTCAATACCCTCGGCGAAGTCCCACTGTACATGAACCGCAACGGTCGGGGAGCAGCCTGTATGGCGATGCACCGTTCCGGCGTCGGCAAGCTTTTCCTCGATCGTGGCGGCGGCGGCCGGCTGGCGAAATTTGCCGAATCGGGTTCCGGTATCGGCGTAGCCCCAAGATGGCGTTTCGATTTGAAAATCGTCGAGAAGCGAAAAAATTTTGTCGCGGTCCATAGCGGTAAAAGTTGAGACGCCGCGACGCCGCTTGTCAACGATGCCGTTACAAAGTCCGGCGGCGATCATTGAAACAACACCATCTATGGGGCGTTGCACCGCAGGATTGCCAATGCGGAAATTGTCGGACGCGCGGCTGCTCCGCCATCGTTTCCCGGCCGGCAACGGCCTTTGGAGGCGGCTAAGGTCGCCCCAATGCAGCGCCGATGTGACGTGCGGCGGGCAATATCGCCCGGCCGTCCGCGTGGACAGCCGGCAAGTGTTTTCTGGAGATCATCATGTCGTGCTGGGTTGCTCCTGTCGTCGCCGCGGAGTTGTGGAACATGCAGCTGTCGGATCTGTTGGAAGCGATCCAGCGCGGCGAGATCGCGACGAGGACCGAATTGGGCTTTACCGTAGTTGAACTGGATTACGGCAGCTCGGCTGCCCCGGTACCCGCAACGGCGCCGCACGCATCTGACATCCACGAATGGGACGATCTGGAGGCCGAGCCCGTTGCGGTGGTTGCCAGCCGCGCGGCACGTGCGATGCTGAGCGTCCCGCCGGCCGACTCGTCTCGAACTACCTTAGCAGACGCCGACTGGCGCATCATCCGCCCGCAAGTCTCCCGCACCCGCCGCCCGCCGCGCCGCATGGCAATGGCGGCGTAAGGCAACGGTGAACAGAAATTCAGGAGTAGTATATAGCGAATCCGCCGGCCTAACCGATTTCCTCAATTCTCATTTCGCTATTTTTGCAGCCGCCTTCTTCCCGCCTCACTCCACCACAATATCATCCAGCCCGGCCGGCGCTGGTGGGTAGTGGAGGTCCATTCGCTTCATCGTCCGCACGATCGTGTCTGAAAGCACCCAATTACGAAACCATTTGCGGTCGGCCGGGACGATAAACCACGGGGCGTATTCGGTCGAACACTCGGTCAACAGGTCAGCATACGCATCTTGATATTGATCCCACATCTTGCGCTCTTCGAGATCGCCAGGATTGAACTTCCAGTTTTTCGCCGGGTCGTTCAGCCGCGCCTGGAGGCGCTCGCGCTGTTCCTCCTTGGAAATGTGCAGGAAGAACTTGATGATCGTCGTGCCTTCGTCGGCCAGCAGCTTTTCAAAAGCGTTGATATGGTCGAACCGTCGTGACCAGACATCCTTTGGTGCAATCTTCCGCACGCGTTCGACAAGCACGCTTTCGTAATGGGACCGATTAAAAATGCCGATGACGCCGCGCGGCGGCGCCTGCATGTGAATGCGCCATAGATAATCGTGCGCCAGCTCGTTGTCAGATGGTCTTTTGAAGCTCGTCACCTGACATCCCTGCGGATTGACGCCGGAAAATACATGGGAGATTGCACCATCCTTTCCCCCGGCATCCATCGCCTGAAAGACGATCAGGAGCGAGCGCCGACCTTCGGCATACAACTCCCCCTGAAGCTCGTCGAGCTTCCGAAGATTCTTCTCAACGGCCGGTAGCGAAGCCTCCTTGCTTTCGAACTCCCCGCCATCCCGCGTGGGCCAATCGTCCAGTCGGACCTTTTTTCCCGGTTTCACAAGATAGGGAGAGTCAATCATCGTGTTTGCTCCATTCGCAATGTTAAATGACCGAACGCCGCGCAGCGATCAGATAAATGGCATCTGGACAACAG
>JBBQCK010000103.1:0-7731 GCA_038318605.1 Tepidisphaerales bacterium
GGCCCCCCTCGTGCAGAAGAATCTCCACGTCGCGATGCAGCCCCGCGGCGTTCATGAAGATGAAGGGTTGCTTCGATTGTTCGAGCGATTCCTGATAGCCGCCGGGCTGTTTGCCGGGGCGGCTGGCCAGATCGAGATTTCCGTTGTGCCGCAGCGAATCAAACTGCTCCCCGAGCGCCGGTGACAGGCGGCTGAAAATCCCGGTCGTTCGCCTGACAAACACGGCCGGATCGTCCGCCGGAAATGGCTTCAGCGGATCGCGGCCCATCGGATCGACTTTCAAATCCCAGGGCCTCAGCTTTTCCAGCCCCATGGCGTGGCGGCGGCTCTGGTCGATCTCGCGCACCACCGGCACGACATGCTCCGCGATGGCATCGGCAAATCGCAGACAGTCCTGCGGCGTATAGTCGAAGCGCTTTTTCTGACGCCACACAAGGCTGCGATAGTCCGGCTCGCCGGCCGATCTGGCGATGCGCCTGCGCAGGGCAAGCTGCTGATCGAAGATCAATTCGAGGCGGGCGCGGTCCTCCAGCCGCCGGCCGGCGACGCGCTCCCATGCCTCCTGACGGATCGCCCGATCAGGGAGCTCGATATATTGCTGCATCTGCTGCAGCGTGTGTGCCCGGCCGCGAAACTCCACCAGCATCGCGCCGGAGATGCGATCGTATTCGGCGTTGAGTTTGGTGATCTCCGTTTCCAGCGGGACATTTTCATCGCGAAACAACCCGACATCCGCCGCCCACCATTTTTTCAACACCTCGAATCGCCGATCGGTCAGAAGGGGCAAAGCGGGCGACGCCAGCAATCGCCGCTGCGCCTGAAAGAACAACGGCTTCACCCGCGGCTCGATCGCCTCGACGTAATGAAGAAACTGCCGCTCAATTTCGGGGTCTTCGGTGTCGCAGCTTTTGGCGATGTGGCGGCGCTTGCCATATTCGTCGATGGCGGCCGTCAGTTCCGACAGATCCGCCAGCCAGCGCTGCAGCGCCTCCAGCGCCGACAGATCGCGCGACAACAGTTCCGCATAAAGCGGCTCGATCTGCGAGAAATCGGATGGATCGAACTTCGCGGGGACAAACGATCGGGCATGCACCTCGGCGGACATGGGCGGGGTCTTCCTTTCGGGCCTTTGATCCTGCGGCTACACTCGCCGGGCGTCCAACGAAGCCGGTAAAAACCTGCACTGCCGCTGCGATGGAATCGCCCGCCGAACCTATCGCAAAGCGCTGCGCCCGGCAACCGCGCGGGGCAGTGGGTCGGTAGTCGGTAGGCGGTAGACGGTAGCGGGTAGTCGGTCGGCCCAAAGAACCTGCAGTCCTGGCGCGCGAGAGGTGCTGACCACCTGCACCTCTTAGCGGGTCATCCAACCACGATGGACGTTCCTGACTGGGCAACATTGAGTATGCACCATCGTCATCCCCCTGATTCTCCTGATCCCCCTGATCGTCCTGAGGGTTATGAGTTTGCCTTTGCGCTGAAGGGGCTCGGCGTGCGCCGCGACGGCCGCTGGATTCTTCGCGACATCACCTGGCGCGTTCGGCGTGGAACCTGCGCCGCCATTCTCGGCCCCAATGGCAGCGGCAAATCCACGCTCTCGCGCATTCTCGCCTGCGCGCTTTATCCGACGATCGGCCAGGCGAGCGTGCTTGGCGGCCGCTTCGGCGCGGCCGACTTCGCCGAGCTGCGCCGCGGCATCCGGCTCGTTCAGGCCGGCGGCCCAAATGAGGCCGAGCCGGCTGCTGCGGCCCGTGACATCGTGCTGACCGGATTCTTCGGCACGATCGGCCTTTACGACAAACCGACGGCCGCCATGTCCGCCGCCGCCGATGTCGTGCTGCGGCAGGTGGGGCTTCACACCGTCGCGGATCATCCATTTGCCACGCTCTCATCGGGCGAGCGCATGCGCACGCTGATTGCCCGGGCGCTGGTCGTTCGGCCCCGGCTGCTTCTGCTCGATGAACCCACGGCCGGCCTGGATCTGCTCGCGCGCGAACAGATTCTGGCCACCATCCAGCGCCTGATGGAGCCGCCCGATCCGCCGACGGTGGTGATGGTCACGCATCATCTCGAGGAACTTCCGCCCGCAACCGCTGAGGTGCTGTTGCTGGATGATGGCCAACCCGCCGCACAGGGCCGCCCGGCCGACGTCCTGCGCAGCGATCTGCTGTCGCGCGTCTACAAGGTTCCGGTGATTGTCCGCCAGTCCGCCGGCCGGTTTTACGCCGAGGTGCATCCGGCATCTTGGGAAATGCTGCTGGACAATGAATGAACGTAGCCCTGTCCGGGTCCACGGCCAATCGCCACGCGGCCCGAGCGTTCGCCGGGGTATTCGCCGGGGTATTCGATTGGCTTGCCAAGCCACCTCGCGCCGATAGAATGACGATCATCGACGAGCCGGGCGAAATCCCGCGCCGTCGAAACCTGGAGAGGTGGCCGAGCGGCTGAAGGCGACGGTTTGCTAAACCGTTATACGGGGTCAAACCCGTATCCGGGGTTCGAATCCCCGCCTCTCCGATAGGGGTTTGGGGAAGTTGAAATTGGCCAGTTCAGGCAAACCCCGAATCCCCGATTCGAGTTCTGCCGACTGCGGACTGCTTACCGCCTACTGCTTACTTCCTACCGCCTGCTGATTACCGCTTCCTGCGAAGGCCGACAAAACCAACGCCAAGGCCGCCAAGGAATACCCGGAGTTTTCCTGGGAATAGCGCCGGTTTTCCTAGGGATACTGGGAGTTTTCCTAGGAATAGCGCGAGTATTCCTAGGGATACTGGGAGTTTTCCTAGGAATAGCGCCAGTTTTCCTAGGGATACTGGGAGTTTTCCTAGGGATAGCGCCAGTTTTCCTAGGAATACTCGGAGTATTCCTCTGTTTATCCGGACACAGGGCGGGAAAATGCGGGGTTTTCCACGGCGAATACCAGTTATCCCACAGGTTATCCACGCCTTATCCACAATCGGCGGCGGCGTTGGCTGGGGGATTTTCCGCACGCTTATGGGAGCGCCGGCTTTTCCGTCGGGAGGGCGGGGTTTTATGGGAATGGGTGCGGCGGTTTGTGGATAACTTTGGGCGGTTGGTGGGGGTGATTAGCGCAAAGTAAGAATTACGAATACGGACGCAGGGAGATTTGTCTTCGGGCTAACGTGCGGGTTCAGCGGTGGACGGTTTCAAGTCGCGGACGCATGCGGATTTTCCTTCGGGTCTTGGTGCTGGTTGGGTGGTGCGGGCGGTTGAGTTGCGGATGTAAGGCGCTTCGCCGTCTTCCTTCATCGTTGGCCGTGTTGGTGCGTATCGGAAAGCGCGGATGTATGGGGCGTCGCCTTCTCCCTTCACGGCGGGTTGCCTGTTGAAGGTCGTTAAATCGCAGATGCATGGGGCTTCGCCCCCTGCAACCCCCGGGCATCCATGCCAATGCGCCGGCGGCGTCGTGCCGCCGGGGGAGGTGGAATGTTCGATCTTTCCCCCTCTCCCGCCCCGGCGGGGGAGGGATGGGGTGGGGGTGGGTTGCGGCTCAAGCGCATTACCCCTTCGCGACCGTGCCCCCGACGATCAGCTCCTCAACGGTTTTCTTCGCCTTCTCCAGAAGAGCGGCGGCTTCGCGGCGGGCGGTCATGGCTTCCTGCACCTTGGCAACCACCGCTTTGCGCGATGCCTGGTCGGGAACGATGATCGGGATGCGCATCAAGCGGTCTTCGGGGATTGCCGGGTACATGCTGGCAGTGCAATTCAGGTCGAGCAGTTCGCAGATGATCGGAAGGCGGAGGTATGTCAGCAAAACTTCCGGCTCGATCCCATCCGCCCCAGGCTTGGGAGACAAGACCGCGAAGCCGGACGAGCAAACATCGCCATCCTGATCGTCGCGGATTTTCGCCGACAGCCTGCGGATCGGGCGCACGGTGCTGGTGATGATGTCGCCGGGCTTCACGATCCACTTCGCCCGGCTTGGCGCATCCGCCACGTCGAGCGTTTCCGCTTCGGCTTCCCCGTCGCCGGTGAGCGAGCCGATTTCGATGTAGCGGAACGTGCTTCCCTTCTCCCGCCTGGTCGGATCGAACGACCGCTGCGACAACGGCGCGACATCCGCGAGCGTGCGACCGCCGGCGCGGAGTTTGTTGATGACTCTCTGATACTTTGGATTGAAGTATTCGGCATCGAAGCGCCCTTCGGCGTGCAAATCGCGATACCGGCGGGTGTAGCACTTCTGGGGCGAGAGGTCGATGCGGTCCAGCCCCAATGCTTCCATCAACCGCGACTCGGCGGCGGCGAAGATCGCGCCGGACTTCTGGCGCATCGCAATGGCCTCTTTGTATAGCGATGCCGCCCGAAGCTGATCCGCACGAGGGAGCTTTACGACGGGGATGGCTTTGATTCGCCCAAGATTGGTGTGTTGCTGTACCGACCCCGTTTGCGACGACAATAAGAGTCCGCGTCCCACTGAAGCGTTGATGTAGACAGTTAGGTAATATGGATCGTATTCCGCCTTGTTTTTAACAGTGACTTTTGCGATGTCCTGACTTGAGTTGAGTGGACCATCGCCATCGGAAATCGCCGCATGACCCAATCGAGCCGCCATCGAAATAAGAACTTGCTCCGGGACGACGCGAGACTTCCACAGCAAATCCGAATGCTGCTTGGACGAAATCCAACGCGCGTTCCCGTGATCGATAAAACCGTCCTGAATGTCGCGTGCGGTGACGAACTCAACAGAATCCGGATCCTTGTCCTCAGTCTCTTGAAAGACGATTTCGTTGCACAAGCTGTACGCGCCGAAATTGATCACCGAACTGCTCAATTGCTCTATCGTTTCTAGCGGGTAGCGGCCGTGATAAACGGACTTCCGCAAGCGTAGGAACTCCGGCTTGTAGTATTCGGCGTCGAGACGCAGGTCGTTCGGCATCTCCGAGATGTTGACGATGCTCCACACCGCCATTTACTCGCCCCCTTCGCAGAATGCTAAGCCTTCTCCCAGGCACCAGTCCGCAAAGCCTTTCGCGATTTCGTCCAGATCGTGCTCCACCACCATGTGATTGTGGTCATCGAGCATTGGGGCGTTGTCGTCGCCGATTCGATAGACGTAGTCGCCGCTGTTGTCCTTGCCCGCATGTTCGCTGGTGGCGAGAAAGACGGGGTAATCGTCCAGTTTCGGATTTAATGGCCCGGCCTTCTTGTCGTCGTTCCACGTCTGGACGAACAGCACGCTGGTTTTGGTGCCGGTGTGGGGCTTGAACGTGTTTCCGTGCAGGCCGACCACGGCGAGGATGCGGGCGCGTTCGGCGATCCAATGGCGGATACGGGCATCCCCGGAGTTGTTGAACCGTCCTTGCGGCAGAACAATCGCCGCCCGGCCGCCGGGGCGGAGAAATTGCAGGTTTCTTTCGATGAACAGAATGTCCCGGCCGACACTCGATTCGGGTTTGCCGTTGGATTTTTTGGCCAGGTCGTACTGCGAGAGGATGCGGTTGTCCTTGATGTCGCCCGCGAAGGGGGGATTGGTCAGCAAGACGTCGAAGTTGAAGAAGCGGAAGTTCTCCTGATTGCGTTTGTCGTCGTCGGTGTTCTTCAATCGGCGCAGGCGCGGCCGCATCCCCGCCCGCGTCTCTTCGGACCACAGCCTCGTATCGAGCGTGTTGGCCCGATAGACGTTGGTCTTGCCATCCCCCGCGATGGTGTTGAGCGCTTTGGCGATTTTGACGCTCCGCGGGTCGAAGTCGATGCCGTAGACGTGCGTTCCGGCGTAGTTGGCCTGCCACTGGTTGGGACCTTTGGCGGTAAACAGATCGCCCCAGACATGGAAGATGGCGTGAACGGTGAATCCGCAGCTTCCGGCGGCGGTGTCGATGACGTATTCCTCCGTGGTCGGGTTGAGCATCTTCACGCACATGTCAATCACATGGCGCGGGGTGAAGTATTGGCCTTTCTCCCCTTTGCTGGACTTGATCGAGAGGTATTCAAAGGCCTCATCAATCACGGAAAGATTTGAATTGAACAGTTTCACCCGCTCCAGCGCTGAGCCGCAGACTTTTAAGTGGTCGGGTTCCAGATTGATCCGCTCGCCGGGCGAGAAAACGCCGGGCCATTCCTCGATTGCTTTGTCAAACAGGGTGGTGATGGTCTGAGAAAACTCCTTGGGCGTGCGCAGGCCGACGCGAAAATCAAGAGTTTGCTTTCCCTTGGACGCGCGGGCGGCGCGGGCTTCGTCGAACAATTTGGCATAGATCAATTTGAAGACTTCCTCGAAGGCATCCACCCCGGCGTTTGCCAGCACGAGGTCTTCCATGTTGAGGATGACATCCTTGAGGCTGGTTCGCTCGGTGACGAGAATGTTTTCCTTCTCAAGGTCTTCCAGCGTCCAGGGCTCATCCAGCATTTCCGTCAGCGACTGACCGGCGTGGGGAATTTCCGGGAGGGTGCGGTAGAGGTTGGGGTCTTCGCGGTGAAGGTAATTGGTCTCGCTGCCGTTGGTCCAGACCGCGATGGGAGCGCCTTCGGCGTTGCAATAGGATTTTAATTGCTCGAGTCCATCCTTGCGCTTTGCCTTTTTGCATTCGACGATGATGTACGGCGCTTCGTTGGTGTCCTCCTCGATGATGACAATATCCGCCCGCTTCTCGTGTATGGTCGATCCGAAGTAGACCTCCTTCTCGATCCGCAAACGGGATTTCGGATAGCCGTATTCATCGATCAATTTGCGGATATAGAGCTGGCGGACGATTTCTTCCGGCTTAGCCGGACGATCCTTGTCGGTGGCGAAACATTTCAGATAGGGCTTTCCGCCCTTGTCGAAAAGCTGAATGGCCTTGATCTGCGCGGCGGTGAAGATCGTCAACGCGTATTCGGTCCCCTTCAAAATCGCCGCGAGTTCGTGCATTTTCGGGGATGCGCCCTGACTGCTCTTTCCCATGGATAGAAATATTAACAACTCGGCAAATGGATGCCATTCGTGCTGCATTGGCAAACCGACGTTCGCTGCGCTTCAATTTTTCGTTTGGCTTTTGTAAAATGGCGATTCAATGACGACCACGACTGCGCCGGCGCAGCAATTAGCATCGATGAGGCCGTTTGCGATTCCGGTGATCGTGTTCGCGTTCACACTTTTGCCGTCACTCGGCGCATTGTATCTGCGTGGCGAGCGCATTCGGTGTTGGATTATCAGGTCCGCCCGAGTTCGCTTAACGTTCAATTCGACGATGGCCGTGGCTCCCCTGGCGTTTGGGCTTTTGAGCGCGCTCGCCGGGGCGTTGCATCTGGCAATTGCTCGGCCTGAAGGCGTTGCCCTTTTGCTTTCCGCGGTCGGCTTCGGGCTAATTGTCCCGGGGACATTGTTGAAGTTCGGGCTGGACGACAACTGGCAGATAATAAGAGCGCAACAGACAGAGATCGCAGACCGATTGCGAAGCTCGCTCGAATTTGTGCTCAGAATGTCGGACGCTTTCCGCAGCATTGTGGAGATGAAAGCGACCCGCCTGCGGCTGCACTTGGAAGACGCCGGTTCTGAGACGACGCCTGAAAGTATCAACGAAATCTTTAAACCCGAGGATCAGATCATCAAAATTATATTCGCGACGTACGAGTTGTTTAAAAGTCGCTTGGAGCAAGGAAAAGGGCTGAGGGTTGCCTATTTTACCAAGAAGGGGGAATATTTGAGCGTCAAAGTCTGTTGGGACGGCTTTAAGGCAGACTGCGTCTCAACACCGCGGAAGAAAGGACACAAGCACCACTTTCGTATTGCAAGCG